>DATBYX010000023.1:0-5612 GCA_036513475.1 Xanthobacteraceae bacterium
TACCGAGCAGGACCGCATCGCCCTGCCCTCGATCAAGACCTCGGCGCAGGCGTTGTTCCTCTGGACCGCAGCAGAAAAGCAATTTGGCCCGGGGCAATGGGGCAAGCTCGACCACCTCACCGTCTCGCTGCCGCATCCCGATGCGATGGCCGCGGTGCTCAACCCTAATGGCGAGATCACCGTGCACGCCGCCACTTCGCCCTATGCGGATCTCGAACGCAAGGCCGGGCTGCGCGCCATCACCGATCTTTATGCCGTCGAAGGGGGCGCGGTGACCGGGCTCAATTTCGTCTCGACAGAGCAGTTCCGCAAAGCCAATCCGATCACCTATGACGCGGTGGTGGCGGCCTTCGATGAGGCGATCGATTGGATCAATTCTGATAAACGCCGTGCTGCGCAGTTCTATCTCGAAATGTCGAAGGACAAGATGTCGCTCGACGATCTCACCCAGATCCTCATGGCGCCCGACTACATCTTCGGGAGGACGCCGCACGGCATCGGGGCGGCAATGAACATGATGTACAGGACGGGCACGCTCAAGACCAAGCCGCAGTCGTGGAAGGAGATGTATTTCCCCGAAACCCAGCAGCTCGTCGGAGACTAGAGCAGCTTGGCGTAACTCCTTGCAATACACACACAAGTGCGACGCGCGCGGGAAATTGAGGCATTATCGGGGCGCTTGAACCAATCGGCGATGCGGCGCGACTAATGCTGTAGGACGGCCACCCCAGCCCCCCCGATCCCCGGCCGTCCACTTTCGAGAACCCCGCCTTTCCCCGAGGCGGGGTTTTCATTTTCTGCGGCCTATCGATAGAGACGAGCTGCCCCATGCCGCGGTCCCCCATATAAGAAGTCATGACGGAGCACTGTATGCCGCAACACCCAGAAGCAATTCTCAACGGCAAGAAACGCCCGTTCACGGGACCTGAGTTTCTGGAAAGCCTGCGGGACGGGCGCGAGGTCTACATCTACGGCGACCGGGTGAAGGATGTCACGATGCATCCGGCGTTCCGCAACGCCGCCGTGTCCGTGGCCCGGCTGTATGATGCTCTGCATTGTGCCAAGTCCAAGGACGTGCTGACTGCGCCGACCGATACCGGTTCGGGCGGCTATACGCACAAGTTTTTCAAGGCGGCCTTCTCCCGCGAAGACGTGATCGCGCAACGCGACGCGATCGCTGCCTGGGCGCGTATCAGCTACGGCTGGATGGGGCGCAGCCCCGACTACAAGGCTGCTTTTCTCAACACGCTGGGTGCCAATGCGGAGTTCTACGGCAAGTTCGCCGCCAATGCCCGCGCATGGCACAGGCGGGCCCAGGAGGCGGTGCTCTATCTCAACCACGCCCTCGTCAATCCGCCGATCGACCGCAACAAGCCGGTCGAGCAAGTCAAAGACGTCTACATCACCATCCAGAAGGAGACCGACGCCGGCATCTTCGTTTCGGGCGCCAAGGTGGTCGCTACCAACTCTGCACTTACCCACTACAACTTTCTCGGCCAGAACATGGGCCAGGAGATTACCGATCCCAGCATGGTGGTGATGTTCATTGCGCCGATGAACACCCCTGGGATCAAGCTGATCTGCCGCCCGTCCTACGAGCTTGCAGCCGCCGCGACCGGCTCGCCCTGGGATTATCCGCTCACCTCGCGCTTTGACGAGAATGACGCGATTTTCGTGTTCGATAACGCCTTCATCCCCTGGGAGAATGTGTTCATTCATCGCGACGTAGAGCGCCTCAAGAACTTTTATCCGCGCTCCGGATTCTTCAATGGCTTTACCCTGCAAGGCTGCACCCGCCTTGCGGTGAAGCTCGATTTCATCGTGGGGCTCCTGCACAAGGCGGCGCGCGCGACGGGGGTGGAGGGATTCCGCGGAGTGCAGGCGCAGATCGGGGAGGTGATCGGCTGGAGAAATTTGTTCTGGTCGCTCTCCGATGCGATGGTGTTCAATCCCGAGCCGTGGGTAAACGGGGCCGTGCTGCCCAATGGGAGGGCGTCGAGCACCTATCGTCTGTTCATGACGGAAGCTTACCCGGCGGTGCGCGCGATCGTGGAAAAAGTCATCGCGTCGGGGCTCATCTATCTTCCTTCGCACTCACGCGACTTCAAGAACCCGGACATCGACCGGTATCTTGCACGCTACGTGCGCGGCTCGAACGGCATCGACAACAAGGAGCGCATCAAGACCATGAAGCTCCTTTGGGATGCGGTCGGCACCGAGTTCGGAGCGCGGCACGAGCTCTATGAGATGAACTATTCCGGCAGCCACGAGCTGGTGCGCATTTTCCCGCTGCAGCAGGCGCACGCCTCCGGTGCGCTCAAACAGATGGAAGCGCTCGCGGAGCAATGCATGGCCGATTACGACGAGGACGGTTGGCGTCATTCCATGTATCGCGACGGCTCGGACGTCTCGATTCTTGGAAAGACGTGGGATGGCGGGTAAAGCACTCGGAGTTCGTAGGGTGCCCAAAGGCGCGCTTTTGCGCGACGTGCGCACGCGAAGGGGCGCTGCGGTCATGCCGAACCGCGTGGGCACGGCGCCCGAGGTTGTGGACGACTACGTCGCGGGGAGCTGCGCGCCTTTGCCCACCCAACTCAGCATGGCCTTGAGCTCCGGAATGCAGGATCCGCAATTCGTTCCAGCGCGCAAGGTGGTCCCAATCTCAGCGATGCTGGTCGCTCGCCGGCTCGCAATCGCATCGTGCAGCGCACTCAGGCCGACGCCAAAGCAGGCGCAGATGGTCCGACCAGGGGAGCGCGCTGCGCAGGGACCATCAGGGTTGCCGGCGAGGAGCAACGTGCGCATCTCGGGCTCGATCTTTGTCCCCAAGAGCGCCGCCACCGCATCCCGCGATGGCAGCCCGGATTTTCTGCTCGCAAGAAATACGCACGCGTCCAGGCGGCTTCCGACCACGCTCGCAAAACGGAAGGTGCCACGGCTGGGATCGGTGTAGAGCACCAGCTCTGCTCCCGGCGGAGCATCGAGGAGCGCCGTAATCCATAGCTCCGTGCCTCGGCCATTGGGCAGGGCTTCCCAGCCGATGAGCGTGAACGCATGTCCCCGTTCCAACGGTAAGCGCGCCCAGTAGTAGGGCCCATGCGGGACGTGTTCGGACCCGCGCAAGAGGAGACCCCACCATTGCGCCGCTACCGGCGCGATCCGCACTGCAGTTGCCTTCAATTCGGGCTGGCCGGAAATGGGATCCGTCGCTGCGCCGACGATTGCATCGATCGGCCCGGCGGAAGTGAACCGATCGGTCCAGTGCATCGGTGCGAAGACCTCGCCCTGGCGTTGATCATTGGAGACGCGGACCGGGAGCACGGTCGCGCCATGGGGACTTTCCACACGGGCGAGCGCACCGTCGAGGAGATGCAGTCGCGCGGAATCGGCGGGATGGACGTCGAGCAGGGGCTCGCACTGGTGCGCCATCAGCCGCAGCGATCTCCCGCTGCGCGTCATCGTATGCCACTGGTCGCGCGCCCGGCCCGTATTCAGAAGCATGGGCCAACGCTCATCGGCCGCCACCGCCGGCGGCCTATACGCTGTCGGCACGAAACGCGCCCGGCCGTCCGCGGTGGCAAACCCTGTTCCATCTCCAAACAGCCGCTTGGGGCTCGACCACGGTTGCGCGGTGCCTCGCGGCAGAGGCCAATGGATCGGGGGCAGCCGGTCGTATTCTTCATCGTTCAGATCCGAAAGCGCGCCGATGTCGAAAATGCGCCGGTGCGGCTCAGCGTTCTCGAAACCCGACAAGGCTGCGTGCTCCCGAAAGATTTCAGCCGGGCTGCGGTAGGCAAACTCGGTTTGCCAACCTATGCGTCGCGCCATTTCGGCCAGCATCCACCAATCCGGCCGAGCTTCGCCGGGAGGCGAGCGAAAGGCGCGCTGGCGGGAAATGCATCGCTCCGAATTGGTGACCGTGCCGTCCTTCTCGCCCCAACCGGCGGCCGGGAGCACGATGTCGGCCAAACGCGTCGTGTCGGTCGGCCAGCAATCGCTGACGACGACAAAGGGGCATGCAGCGAGCCCTGCGCGTACACGCGCTGCCCGCGGCATGCTGGCAGCCGGATTCGTGCCGAGAATCCACAGCGCCTTGACCTTGCGATCCAGCACCGCATCGAACAGATCGACCGCCTTGAGACCTGGTCGCGTGGCCATTCGATGGGCCTTCCAGAAACGACGCACGCGATCGACGTCTCCCGGATCGGTAAAGCTCATGTGCGCGACGAGCTGGTTGGCGAGCCCGCCGACCTCGCGGCCGCCCATCGCATTCGGCTGGCCCGTGAGCGAAAACGGCCCCATCCCGGGCCGCCCCAAGCGGCCGGTTGCGAGATGGCAATTGATGATTGCGTTCACCTTGTCGGTCCCCGCGGAGGACTGGTTCACGCCTTGTGAGTAGAGGGTCACGGTGCGCTCGGTCGCAGCAAACCAACGGTAGAAGCGGGCGAGATCGAGTTTCCGCACATCTGCGATCTCCGCCACAGCGGCGAGCGAAGGTGCGCAGCTCTGCGCAGCTTTGAGCGCGGGCGCAAAGCCGGTGGCGAGCTCCGACGTCCATGCCTCGTTGCAAACACCGCTTGCTGCGAGATGCAGCAGCAGACCTGCAAACACCGCCACATCCGAACCGGGACGTACAGGAAGGTGAAGGTCGGAAATGTCACAGGTCGGGGTATGCCGGGGATCAATCGCAACGACCTTGGTGCCGCGCATCTCCTTGGCAGCGGCAAGACGCTGGTACAGCACCGGATGGCACCATGCGGTATTGCTGCCGACGAGCACAACTAGATCGGCCGCATCGATATCGTCGTAGCAGCCCGGCACGATGTCCTCCCCGAACGCCCGGATGTGGCCGGCGACCGAGGACGCCATGCAGAGTCGGGAATTCGTGTCGATATTGGCGGTGCCGATGAAGCCTTTCATCAGCTTGTTGGCGACGTAGTAATCCTCGGTCAGGAACTGGCCGGAAACGTAAAGCGCCACCGCGTCGGGCCCATGATCGGCCACGGCCTGAGTGAAGCTGGCCGCGACGCGATTGAGCGCCTCGTCCCAGCTTGTATTGCGGCCGCCGATCTGCGGGTAAAGTAATCTTCCATCCGTAGCGAGCGTGTCGCCCAGCGCCGCGCCCTTCGAGCAGAGCCGGCCGTAATTGGCGGGATGGTCCGCGTCCCCGGATAAAGTTTCGTCGGCCGCGACGCCTAATCCGCAACCGACGCCGCAGTAGGGACACGTGGTGCGGATTAGGCCGCCTTCCATCGCAACCCCGCATCAGCTGTGCCGGCGCCTGCATCGGCCTTTGCCGCAACCTCGCCCTGTGGCGGCGTAGCGCCGACCTGCTCGGCGAAATCACGGCCAAAGACGATCTGATCGCGAAATGCGGAAACGTCGACCTTGTCCCGCATCAATTGCACGTACCAGGGGCCATCGCTCACGCTGCCATAGAGGACGGTTCCAACAACCCTATCGTCGCGCAAGATGACCTTCTTGTAGAGGCCGCACTTGGCGTCGTGCAGCGTGATCTCCTCATCAGCATCGTCGGCGGCGGCGAGTATGCCAGCGGAGAAGACATCGACGCCGGTGATCTTGAGGCTGGTGAACACCGGCGGCGGAACGTA
>DATBYX010000024.1:0-3513 GCA_036513475.1 Xanthobacteraceae bacterium
TTCCATTGCCCGCTGCGGATGCGCTGGGCGAAATCGGCCATTTTGTCGAGCACGGCATGAACTTCCGGCACGACGTTTTTGCCGTCGACGAGGATCGACGCTCCCCTCGGGGCGCGCAGCGCCACGTGCAGCACCGCGCGATCTTCGGTGACGTTGATCTTGTCGCCGCGAAACATTGCGTCGATCCTGGCGCGCAGCCCGGATTGCTCGGCGAGCTCGATCAGCAACCGGAGCGTCTCGTCATCGATGCGGTTTTTCGAATAATCCAGGAAGACGCCGGCAGCCTCCGCCGTCATCCGCTCACCGCGCGCGGGATCATCGGCGAACAGGGTTCGCAAGTGTCTGGCCTTCATCGCCCGCTGGTGATCTTCGAGGGCCCGCCACACCGCACGCTTGCCCGTCGATTGCGTGCGCGAGATCTCGGATCGTGCAGCCATCTGCGGCACCTCCCCGGTTCAAGCCCGTCGTTTCGAACGAGTCCCGGCGTGCGGGAGAGCAGCGGCCTTCTCCCACAGCCGAAATCCACCTTGGAAGGCATTTGCGTTGCCGCCCAAGCGAGAGTGCGGTGGCAGCGCATGAAGCTTTGCGGCGTTGCCTCCGCCGATCACGGTGTCATCGGGCTCGAGCGCGGCGATCAACCGCGCCACGACGTCGGCGACGTGACGGCGCCACTTCTTCTTGCCGTGGCGCTCCAATCCGGCCCGGCCCACGTAGTCCTCAAAGGTACCCTTCTTGTAGGGCAGGTGAGCGAGCTCCATGGGCTCCACGATGCCGTCGACGATCATGGCCGATCCAAGTCCCGTTCCCAATCCTAGAAAGAGCATCTTGCCACCCTTGTAGCTCCCCAAGGCCTGCATGGCGGCGTCATTGATGACCTTGGCGGGATGACCGAATGCCGCCGGGAAATCGAACCCGACCCATCCCCGCCCGAGGTTGTGTGGTTCGGCAATCGGCCGACCATGGAGAACCGGGCCGGGATAGCCGATCGATACCGCGTCGTAGGCCCAGTCTCGAGCAAGCTTCTTGACGCCGGACACCATCCGCCTGGGGGTCAGCGTCCGCCCGGACGCAAACGATCGGAGCTCGTGATGTCCGGTGGCAAGGATCTTGATTGAAGTTCCGCCCACATCGACGACCAGCACCTTCCGGCCCGGCGATGTCCTTGCGCGGGCAGCTCGATTTGGTTCCCCTGTCCGGCGCAGGCTGGCGAGGCGGGAGTTCGCATCCACGGTGCTAACTCGCTCGCTTGAGCACGGCGGATTTGGAATCGATCACGCGCATCAGATCGTTCCAGGAATTGACGAACGATTTGGCGCCTTCTTCTTGAAGCTGTTTCGCCAGTGCGTGAACGTCGATCCCCGCCCTGGCGAATTGTGCCAGTTCCTCTTGGTAATTGCCGTCATCCGCCGGTAGCGTCGCACCGACCCCGCCGTGGTCGGCGAAGGCTTTCAGCGTTCCCTCGGGCATGGTGTTCACGGTGAACGGTGCGGCCAGGGACTTGATGTACAGGTCATCCGAAGCCTTCGGATTCTTGGTCCCGGTGCTGGCCCACAGCAGGCGTTGCGGACGGGCGCCGGCATTGTAGGCGCGCATCCATCGCGACGAGCTCAGCAATCCGAGATAGGCCTTGTAGACGCGTTTGGCGACAGCGATGCCGAGACGATCGTTGAGCGCCTCAGGTACTTTGCCGGTCACCGCAACATCCCAGCGGCTGATGAAGATCGATGCCACCGAGCGGATATCAGGCCTCAATCCTGCTTCAATGCGCCGCTCGGTGCCGCGCATGAACGCGTCGGCGGCCGCCAGGTACTGATCGTCGGAGAACAACAGCGTGACGTTGATCGGCACCCCTGAAAAGATCGCTTCCTCAATCGCGGGCAGGCCCTCGGGAGTGCCAGGTATCTTGATCATGACATTGGGACGGCGCGCCTGCGCGTGCAGATCCTTGGCCGCGGCGAGCGTCGCCTTGGTGTCATGCGCCAGAAGGGGCGAGACTTCCAGCGAAACCCAACCGTCCACGCCGCAGGTCCGGTCATAATCCGGCTGAAACAATTCGGCGGCCTGCGTGAGGTCCTCCAGCGCGAGCTCGAAGAACAGCTTCTCGCCCGACTTGCCCTGTGCGATTTTATTCTTGATGGCGTCGTCGTAGTCGCTGCTGTTCTTGATCGCGTGGTCGAAGATGGTCGGATTGGATGTCAGGCCGGTGATCGAAAATTCATCGATGTAACGGCGCAACACACCCGTTCTCAGCAGGTTGCGCGTGATGTTGTCGAGCCAGAGGCTCTGGCCCAGATCGTGCAGGGTTCGCGTGGCTTTCACAATATCACCTCCCATAGGCTGGTCATTTGCTCCGCTCCCCGCGCGGATGGCCTGCTCTGATCGGCAGCCATGCACGCCCATCGCGCGCGAGCAGGCGATCGGCGGCGTCGGGGCCCGCGCTGCCGGCGGCGTAATTAGGAAAGCCGTCGGCAGGAGCGCGCGCCCAGGCATCCAGAACGTCCTGCACCGCAGACCATGTCGCCTCGACCGTATCGGCCCGCTGGAACAAGGTCGCATCGCCAATCAGGCAGTCGTAGATCAGCGTCTCGTAGCCGACCGACACGAGTGGCGCAAAATAGTCGCGGTAGGCAAAGTTCATTTCAACGCCGTCGATCTCGATCTCGGCGCCGGGGCGTTTGGTGCTAAAACTGAGTGACAGTCCCTCATCCGGCTGGATGCGGAGCGTCAGGATGTTCGCGGGCAGGTGCTCGACGGGGGTACAGCGAAAGAGTGCGTAGGGCGCCTGACGAAACTGCACCGCGATCTCGGTAGTGCGGGCGGAGAGGTACTTGCCGGTACGCAGATAGAATGGCACGCCGGCCCAACGCCAGTTGTCGATGCCGAGCTTGAGCGCAACATAGGTTTCGGTTCCCGAGTCAGGCGCGACCTCAGGCTCGTGCCGGTAGTCGCGAGCTTGTCGGCCGAGCACAACGCCTGCGGCGTACTGGCCGCGTACGGCATTGGCTGGCGAAATGGGATGGATCGCCTGGAATAGCTCCGTCTTCTTGCCGCGTACGGCATCGGCATCGAATGAGATCGGCGGCTCCATGGCAATCATGGCGAGCAGCTGGAAGAGGTGGTTGGGCACCATATCCCGCAAGGCGCCGGTACGTTCATAAAAACGGCCGCGGTGTTCAACCCCTACGGTCTCGGCCACGGTGATCTGAACGTGGTCGATATGGTCGCGGTTCCACAGCGGCTCGAAGATGCCGTTGGCAAAGCGCAGCACCAGGATGTTTTGAACAGTCTCTTTTCCGAGGAAGTGATCGATCCGATAAATCTGATCCTCGGAAAGTACCTTGAGGATTTGCCCGTTGAGGGCCTTGGCCGATGCCAGGTCGTGCCCGAAGGGTTTTTCGACGATCACCCGCCGCCAGGCATGGTCCGATTGCCGGGTGAGTCCTGCACGGCCAAGCTGCTCGATCACCGGGCCAAAGAATCGGTCGGCAACGGCCAGGTAGAACAATACGTTCG
>DATBYX010000025.1:0-2880 GCA_036513475.1 Xanthobacteraceae bacterium
CCCGGGCCAACCCAAAACGGGCCATCGGGTCGCGCGCGAGACCGTGGTTTCGCCGAAGGGCGAATTGCTTTCTCTGCTCGATGACTCGATCGATTCTCGCGAATCGGGTGATCGGAATTGGCCATGGACATCCCTTCCGACGGAAAGCTGCGCGAAGCCCTCACGTTCGATGACGTGCTGCTGCGGCCCGGATTATCCGAGCTGCTGCCCTCCGATGCGGACGTTCGCACCCGCATCACCCGCGAGATCGCGCTCAATATCCCGATCGTTGCTTCCGCGATGGATACCGTGACTGAAGCCAAGATGGCGATCGCCATGGCGCAGGCCGGAGGTCTCGGCGTTGTCCACCGCAATCTCGAGCCCGAGCAACAGGCGGCACAGGTGCGTCAGGTCAAGAAATTCGAGTCCGGGATGGTGGTCAATCCCGTCACCATCGGGCCCGGCGCCACGCTTGCCGATGCCTTGGCCTTGATGAAGGAGCATGGAATTTCCGGCATCCCGGTGGTGGAGGGCGGCGGCGATGGTCGGGCGGGCAAGCTCGTCGGCATTCTCACCAACCGCGACGTGCGATTCGCCAATGATCCCGGCCAGAGGGTTGCCGAGCTGATGACCAAGGAGCGCCTGGTCACCGTGCGCGAAAACGTCGGTCAGGAGGAAGCCAAGCGGCTTCTGCATCAGCGCCGGATCGAGAAGCTTCTCGTCGTCGACAATCAATATCGCTGTGTCGGGCTCATCACGGTCAAGGACATCGAGAAGGCGGTGGCCAATCCCCATGCGTGCAAGGACGAGCAGGGGCGCCTGCGCGTCGCGGCTGCAACCACCGTCGGGGAAAAGGGTTTTGACCGCAGCGGGCAGCTGATCGATGCGGGGGTGGACCTTCTGGTCGTGGATACTGCGCACGGCCATTCGCGCGCGGTGCTCGATTCCGTCACGCGGATCAAGCGATTGTCGAACGCGGTGCAGGTCGTCGCCGGAAACATTGCGACCAGCGAGGGCGCTCAGGCGCTGATCGATGCCGGCGCCGACGCGATCAAGGTCGGGATCGGGCCCGGCTCGATTTGCACTACCCGCGTGGTTGCCGGCGTAGGTGTGCCGCAACTCACCGCGATTTTCGACGCCGTAGAAGTCGCCCGCAAAACCGGCACGCCGGTGATCGCCGACGGCGGCATCAAATATTCGGGCGATCTCGCCAAAGCGCTCGCCGCCGGTGCGGCCTGCGTCATGGTCGGCTCCCTTCTCGCCGGCACCGACGAGTCGCCCGGCGAGGTGTTTCTGTATCAGAGGCGCTCGTACAAGACATACCGCGGCATGGGGTCGGTCGGCGCCATGGCGCGCGGCTCTGCCGACCGCTATTTCCAGCAGGACATCAAAGACACGCTCAAGCTCGTGCCCGAAGGGGTGGAAGGCCAAGTGCCCTATAAGGGCGCTGCCGCAACCGTGCTGCATCAGTTGACTGGCGGATTGCGCGCGGCGATGGGTTATGTGGGAGCGCGCACGCTCGCAGAATTTCAGGACAAGGCGGAATTCGTGCGCATCTCAGGCGCAGGCATGCGCGAAAGCCACGTGCACGATGTCAGCATCACCCGCGAGAGCCCGAATTACCCAAGCCGAGGATAAGCTCGCGGATGTCCATTCAGGCCGTCCTGCTTCCGCTGTTTGTTCAGGTGGTGCTCACCTTCGTCCTGCTGGCCTGGATGGCGGGCCTGAATCGGCAGGCGGTCCTGCGCGGTGAAGTCAGGTTGCGGGACGTCGCCTTGCGTGAGCCAGGCTGGCCGGGGCGTAATCTGCAGATCCGCAACGCGTTCCAGAATCAGCTGGAAACGCCGGTCCTGTTCTACGTGCTCACTATTCTTGCCTGGATCACGCGGCATGCCGACGTGCTGTTCGTGGTCATGGCATGGATCTACGTCGCCGTGCGCACCGTGCACGCCTATATCCATGTCACGGACAATTATGTTCCGCGCCGGGGCGCAGTTTTTCTCGCCAGCATGATCGTGCTCGCGCTGATGTGGGCGATCTTCATCATCCGTATTCTGCTCGGCCTGGGATGACGCCGGGCGCGCGTCTTTCCGCTGCCATCGATATCTTCGCCGACATCGAGGCGCGACGGCGTCCGGCGGCGGACGCGCTGAAGGACTGGGGCCTGTCGCATCGGTTTGCCGGCTCGGGCGACCGCGCCGCCATCGCCGGGCTGGTCTTCGATGCGCTGCGCCGACGTGCTTCAAGCGCCTACGTCATGGAGGAGCAGAGCCCGCGCGGGATCTTGCTTGGCATGCTGCGGCTCGAACGCAAGCTTTCGCCCGATGCAATCGCCGAGCTCGCAAGCGGTGCGCGATTTGCGCCGGCGACGCTTGCGGCGAACGAGCGCGCGCGGATCGAGGCTGTCGATCTCACGGGCGCACCGCCATGGATCGCCGGCGATTATCCGCAATGGCTCGACTCGCATCTTGCCCGCACGTTCGGTGAGGATCGCGCCGCCGAGGCTGCGGCGCTGGCGAGCCGCGCTCCCCTCGATCTGCGGATCAATCTGCTCAAGGGAGAGCGCGATGGCGCCGCGGCGGCGCTCGCTCATCTCCATCCCGCGCCGACACCATGGTCGCCGTTCGGACTGCGCATCGTGCTTGAAGCCGGGGCGAAAAATCCTGCCGTTCATGCCGAGCCGGTGTTCATCAAGGGCATGGTCGAGGTGCAGGATGAAGGCTCGCAACTCGCGGGATTGCTGACGGCCGCAAAACCCGGCGAGCAGGTGATCGATCTTTGCGCTGGCGCAGGCGGCAAGACGCTCGCGCTTGCAATGATCATGCGCAACCGGGGGCAAATCTACGCAACCGATCTGGACAAACGGCGGCTAGTCCCCATCCATGCGCGGCTGGAGCGCGC
>DATBYX010000026.1:0-3039 GCA_036513475.1 Xanthobacteraceae bacterium
GGTGGTCCGCATCGAGATCGATCGCGGAACCGGCGCGTTGCGTATCGCAAAAGCATACAGCGTGCTGGAATGCGGCCAGGCGTTGGTCCCCGAGGTCGTGCTGGGACAGGCGCAGGGCGGCTTCGCGATGGGTGTTGGCTATGCGTTGCTCGAGTCGCTGCCGCTTTACGAGGATGGACCGGGCAACGGGAAATGGAACCTCGGTCAATACCTCGTCGCACGGGGGTCGGACCTGCCGCTCAACGGGCTCGAGGTTGAGGTATTGCCACCCGTTGCTCCCGACGAGCGGCCGAAGGGTATGGCGGAAGTCGTGATGGTCCCGGTGGTCCCTGCGCTGCTCAACGCCATCTACGATGCCACCGGTCACCGCTTCCAATCCTTGCCGGTGACCCAAGCCATGATCAAGGGAGCACTCAAGTGACAATGCTGACCGTGACCATCAATGGACGCGCTTACGGCCCGAGGGAGGTGCGCGACGAACTGTCGATGAATGATTTCCTGCGCGAGTATCTTGGAATGACCGGCACCAAGTTCGGCTGCGGCGCCGCGCAGTGCCTGAGCTGCGCGGTCATCACCGATAATCCCGACGCGACGAGCTACACCGGCCCCACCTGCATCGTTCCGGCGGTGAGCTTCAACGGCAAGTCGATCCGCACGGTGGAAGGCCTTGCCAAGAACGGCGAGCTCTCCATTCTGCAGAAGGCGTTCATCGAGCATTTCGCGTTCCAATGCGGCTACTGCACGGCCGGGTTCCTGAACGAGAGCCAGGTCCTGCTCGAACGTTTGGCGAAGAGGCCGGTGGCGCGGACCGCGCTTGATAAGACGATCGCCGAGGCGCTCGACGGCCATCTGTGCCGCTGCACCGGTTACATCAAATACCACGAGGCCGTGCGCGCGGTGATCCTGGCCGATGCCGGCCGCTATCTGTCCTAGTCTTTGTAGGTTGCAACGCTTGTGCGCAGCGATCGTGTTTCGCGGGGCGCCGGTCTCAAAAACACCGCCAAGGCGCCCACCGACACTGATCGCAGGAGCCGATGAGATGAATCGAATAAGGATGGATTTTGCTGCAATGCACACATTATATAAGCGTGAGCGGTGACGGCACGACGAGAAGAGCGTCGACTTTTTTCTTGCGCCATTGACACCAGCGCCACGTCGAACTCTTCCCTGGTTGCCGAGGGTACGATGTCGAGCGCGAGTCCGAGCTTTTCGCCGGCAGATTTGCTCTCTACATCGATAAAATCCTCCGGGGCGCTAAACCAGCCGACCTCCCCGTTGAGCAGGCTTCCAAACATCAGCTTGTCATCAATCTCAAGACGGCGAAGGCGCTCGGCCTCGAAATTCCGCCCATCCTGCTCGCACGCGACGACGAGGTGATCGAGGCCGGCCAATGACCGCTTGTGGCACAACCGCCTCGATTCGCCGCGGTGCGAAGGTTCGGACGCGATCGGAGCGAGGCGGACATGCCGAGAACGTCGGGAGCGGGTCGATCTGACGAAAATGACCCACAACGGACCTCGGCCCCGCTAACCGGTTGCAAAATGCCCGCGATACCCGCTGACTAATCCTCGCTAATTCGATATCCTGCCATCGCTCCCGGCTTGTGAGGGGTTAGATGCAATTGAAGCGACGCGAGTTCATCACGCTTCTCGGCGGCACGGCGGTGTGGCCGCTTGCCGCGCGTGCGCAGTCGTCGGCGATGCCGGTGATTGGCTTTCTCAGCACCAGCCGTGAAGATTCGATTCGTGAGCATTCCCTGCCAGCGTTCCATCAAGGGCTGAGGCAGGTAGGCTTTGTCGAGGGGCAGCATGTGGCGATCGAATACCGCTGGGCGAATGGCCAATATGACAAACTACCGGCGATGGCGGCCGATCTAGTTGACCGTCAAGTAGCGGTGATCACCACCACTGGCGGCACCGCCTCGGCCCTTGCGGCGAAGGCTGCGACCGCAACAATTCCGATCGTCTTCGGCGTTGGCTCTGATCCAATCAAGGATAGCCTTGTTACCAGCTTCAGCCGGCCCGGTGCCAACGTAACGGGCGTGAGCTATCTTTCCGCCGCGTTGGAACCAAAGCGACTAGAGCTGTTGCGCGAACTCGTTCCCCACGCGGCCGTCTTTGCCGTCCTCGCAAATCCGAATTTCCAGGATACCGAGGCACAGGTGAGAGAGCTTGAGGCTGCGGCCCGCGTTATTGGTCAGCAGCTTGTCATCCTGAACGCCAGCACGGAAGCTGATTTTGACACTGCCTTCGCCAGCATGGTCGAAAAGCGGATCGGTGCGCTCCTCGTGAGTGCCGATCCGTTCTTCACCGCGAGTCGTAACCAACTCGTTCTGCTGGCAAGCCGCTATGCAATCCCAACGATGTATGCTTGGCGTGAGTTCACTACCGCTGGCGGTTTGATAAGTTATGGAACCAGCCTTAGCGAAGCTTATCGCCAAATCGGCCTTTACACAGGTCAGGTTCTCAAGGGCGTAAAGCCTGCCGCTCTGCCGGTCCAGCAGTCCGTGAAAGTCGAACTGGTCATCAATCTCATGGCCGCCAAGACGCTCGGTCTCGATGTACCGCTGTCTCTCCTGATGCGCGTTGACGAAGTGATCGAATCGTGACCCGCTAATGGCCGCTTTTGGCACTGCCTGGCCATGCCGGAATGTCCGCTCTCGCGGAAGTCTCGGAGGGTAAGCGGACCAAGCACCCGCGTGTTCAGCGGTCCCGATTGGATCGGCTTTGGATGTCGTGCTCGCCAGTGATCGGACGCCCGAAGTTGGGGCATGCCCCTACCGAACGCCGAATTTAGCCAATACGATCCAGTAATCTGAGCCATGCTGGCTACCGTGGGACCGCCTCTAATGACTGGCAAGACCCAGCGTATCGCTATTTCTCACCTGCTTCTGCGGGGTAATCGCTGGATGCCCGTGAGCGTGAACAAAAAACTTGGACCAAATGACCGTTGTTCACCAAGTGGCGCAGTCATCTCCGCATGCCTCTGTGCGGTTGTTGAGGGAGATACAATAATTGGATGGATGGAAAACTCAGCATT
>DATBYX010000027.1:0-6095 GCA_036513475.1 Xanthobacteraceae bacterium
CGAGGGACACTGAGCGGCACATTTTGGCCCATTCATTCCGCGCTGCCGCCTCGACAAACGGATTGTTCCTCACGGTGGCCTGCAAAAGCGACACCTGCTCATTGACGGCACGATCGAGCAGCGGCCTGATCGAATCGGGAACGCTGAGCTTCATGCCCATCACCGAGAGGGAGGCGTCCGCTAGCGTCACCTGAGACGTCAGATTCGGCTCCACGCGCCAGTCCGGCAGAAGCGACGGGCGCGCAACGAGAGTTACCGTCCCCCGCACGTCGACGCGGTGCTCCTGCCCCTTTCCTCCTTGCTCGTGCTTTG
This sequence comes from Xanthobacteraceae bacterium, assembly GCA_036513475.1. Lineage (GTDB taxonomy): Bacteria > Pseudomonadota > Alphaproteobacteria > Rhizobiales > Xanthobacteraceae > VAZQ01. The sequence continues at coordinate 313 of DATBYX010000027.1, forward strand.
GCGACGGAGCCGTATTTCCGCCGAGGAGGTTCCCGAGCAGACCCTGCAGATCCCCGGACTGTCCCAGCAATCCGGATGAGTCCGCAAATCGTCCGCTCGCACGCATGCTCCCGCTGAGAGCGGTCGATATGGAGAGCCCTTCGGGCCTGCCTGACACCGTAAATGGCCCCCGCGAGACCGACCAGCCGATATCGGCATCACTGACAAATGGCAGAGAGGGGATCTCGGGTTTTCCGGAAAGTTCGCGTGGTGCCGCCTTCTCCAACACATCGCGGATGGCAGTTTGGGCGATGGCGACAGGCACGATGATGGTGGAGCTGCGTGTCACTGGCGCAAGCGGCGGTACCGCGGCCAGCGCCGGTCGCCGGTCGCGCGGCCCGAACCAGCTCATCCCTATTGCTATGGCGACGACCGCGACAACGCCCACCGCGACGCCGAGCGCGATCTTACGCCAATGCGAACGCATGCAACCTCCTCCAGGTTACCCGGCAGTTATTGCCGCGAACGTGGCGCCAGCGGGGCACCGGCATGGACCGGTGCGGGTCCGGGCAGGGTCTTTCCCGGCCATTTGCACAGATCGGCGATCAGGCATTGCTCGCAAAGAGGACGCCGCGCCACGCATACATAGCGCCCGTGCAGAATAAGCCAGTGGTGCGCATGGCGCTTGTATCGGGCCGGCACGATCTCATCGAGCTTGCTTTCCACTTCGAACGGCGTCGCCCCCGTCGCAAGACCAGTGCGATTGCCAACACGAAAGATGTGGGTGTCAACCGCAATTGTCGGCTCGCCGAACGCCACGTTGAGAACCACATTTGCGGTTTTGCGACCCACCCCCGGCAATGCTTCGAGCGCCTCACGCGTGCGCGGCACCTGACCCCCATGCTCCTCCAACAGCTTACGGGACAGGCCAATGACGTTCTTCGCCTTGGTCCGAAACAGCCCGATGGTCTTGATCAGGTCCTGCACCCGCTCCTGGCCGAGAGCAACCATCTTCGCCGGCGTGTCGGCAGCGGCAAATAGCGCCGGGGTTGCCTTGTTCACGCCGGCATCGGTTGCCTGTGCCGAGAGCACCACTGCCACCAGCAGAGTGAAAGGATTGATGTGCTCGAGCTCGCCTTTGGGTTCGGGCTTGGCGGCCTGGAACCGGCGGAACGCTTCCTCGATCTCCGCCGTTGTCCACTGCGGCAAACGGCCACCGGCAGCTTTCTTGTCAGCCGCCGCCCGCGTCCCGGCGTTCTTTACTCTCGCCCGGGAAGCGGGGCCCGTTGATGGGTGCAGGCGTGGCGATCGAGGCGGCAGCTTTCCAGATGGTCTGCCACTCTTAGCGCGATCTATCTTGCGGGCCATGGCTTCCGTATAGTGTGCAGCATGTTTTCCGACAACGATCAGGCTCCCGAGCCCCCGATCTTTTCGGCGATACTCACTCCGCATCGCTCGCTCAGCCACACCGGATTCCTGTGCCTGATGGCGGTGGTGGGTGGAGTGAGCCTGGTGACCGGAGTGGTATTTCTCCTGGCCGGCGCCTGGCCCGTATTCGGATTTTGTGGGCTCGACGTTGCGCTGATGTATTGGGCGTTTCAGGTGAATTATCGCCGCGCCGATTCCTACGAGCAGGTGACGGTCAGACCTTCCGAGCTAAGCGTACGCCAAGTGAGCCATCGCGGAGCCGTGCGAGAATGGACCGCCAATCCTGTCTGGGTGCGACTCGATCGTGTGGTGCACGCCGAGTTCGGCATCGAACGACTGTTTCTGGTCTCACGCGGCAAGCGGCTCGCCATCGCCGCCTTTCTCGGCCCGCAGGAGAAGGAAAGCTTCGCGGTTGCGCTTTCGGCGGCGTTGGGCGAAGCGAAGCGGGGTCCGACGCGTACGACGTTCGGATAGATCTTGGCTTGCCTCAACGCGCAGACGATCACGCCGCCAGATCGACCTTCTCGGCTACCGTGGAATCGGGATTGAGCCGGTAGATCAGAGGCACCCCGGTCCCGATCTCGCGCTTGAGGATATCGGTGGTCGAAAGCCGCTCGAGCACCATAACGAGGGCGCGCAGCGAATTGCCGTGCGCCGACACGAGGATCCGGTTGCCGCGTAGCGCGGCCGGCAGAATTTCCTGAATGTAATAGGGGAGCACACGCGCAGCCGTGTCTTTGAGACTCTCGCCGCCTGGAGGTGCTACGTCATACGACCGTCGCCAAAGATGCACCTGCTCGGCCCCCCACTTTGCCCGCGCGTCATCTTTGTTGAGCCCGGAGAGGTCTCCGTAGTCGCGTTCATTGAGCGCCTTGTCCCGGAAAACCGGAATGCCGCTCTGGCCCAACTCTTCGAGCATCAGATCGAGCGAGCGTTGCGCCCGAATGAGCGCCGAAGTGAATGCAATAGTGAAGGAAACGCCCTGCGCTTTCAGCTTCCGACCGGCGGCACGTGCCTCGGCGATTCCGTTAGGGGTGAGATCGACGTCCCTCCAACCGGTAAACAGATTCTTCAGGTTCCACTCGCTCTCCCCATGACGCACAAGCACGAGCAAACGGTCGGTCATTGGAACGCATCTCCGTCAGTGTTCAGATATCGCGCAAGCCGAGCACATCCGCCATGGAATAAACGCCTGGCTTTTGCGTGCGCGCCCACAGCGCCGCGCGGATCGCGCCCCGAGCGAAGATCATTCGATCTTCCGCGCGGTGGGTAAGCTCAATCCGTTCGGCCGGCCCAGCAAAGATTGCGGTGTGGTCGCCGACCACGCTGCCTCCGCGCAGCGCGGCAAAGCCGATATCCCCCGGACAGCGCGCCCCGGTGTGGCCGTCGCGTGCCCGCACTGAATGTTGATCGAGATCGATATTTCGGCCCTCCGCCGCGGCACGCCCCAGCATGAGCGCGGTGCCCGACGGCGCATCAACCTTCCTGCTGTGGTGCATCTCCAGGATCTCGATGTCGAATTCCTGATCGAGCGTCTGCGCGACGCGCTTGATCAGAGCGGCAAGCAGGGTCACTCCCATGCTCATGTTGCCGGACTTAACGATGACCGCGCGTTTCCCCGCTTCCTCGATCAGACCCTCGCTCTCACCGGAGAGCCCCGTCGTTCCGATAACATGTACCATTCCAGCCCGAGCCGCGAGCTCGGCAAATACCATGGTAGCAGCGGGAACCGTGAAGTCGAGCAGCCCGTCGGCTTTGCTGAGAAGCGGCTCGACATCGCTCGCTACAATAATGCCATTCGTCCCGAGTCCCGCGAGCTCGCCCGCATCGCGCCCGATTACCGCGGATCCGGCAGCCTCCACCGCGCCCGCCAAAGCGGCGCCCTCGCTGGCAGCGATGGCATGGATGAGCGTGCGTCCCATGCGCCCGCCGGCGCCCGCTACCACCAGCCGCATGTCAGACATTTTTTTCTCCAGCAGCGCGGTGCGGGTATAACGATGCAGTTTCGGGAAGGAAAGCCTGCGGTAATCCGCAGCCGAGGAAGGAAGGGGCCATGCGTTTGCCAATGCTTCGGTTGTACGAAGACATCCTGGCCAATAGCCGGGTCTTTGCACTACCACCGTCACCGCGCATGATCTTCGTGGTGCACGGCACGATCAGCATAGGCGGTCGTAGTTTCAAGGACGGAGACGCGTGGCACGGGGAAGGCGCGGTCGCGCTCCATGCGGAGGCATCGGGTGCAAGCCTTTGGCGCTGGGAACTGAGCGGTATGTTCAGCGCCGATACGACGCCGCCGGGCGTCGTCTCCCGCGAAAAACTTTCAGCGGAACTGCTTACCCTGCCGAAAGGCGAGCTCCTGCTGCGAGGCGATAGCGTCGGCTTCCCCGCGGGCGGCTGCGCGTATCTGCACCGGCATCAGGGACCCGGTATTCGCTGTCTGATCGAAGGCGGAATTCGCATCGATGCTCAGGGGCAATCCACCTCCTACGGACCGGGAGGCGCATGGTATGAAACCGGGCCTGATCCCGTCTTTGCGCAGGCTGCGAGCGATCGGCCGAGCCGTTTCATTCGGGTGATGATTCTACCACGGGAATTGATGGGCAAGAGCTCGCTCCAGTACGTGAATGAGGCGGACAAGAGCAAACCGCGCGTGCAACAGTACAAGATCCTGGCTGATGTGCCGATCACCAGGCCCACAGTCCAGCAGTCGTAACCCGGCAACGATCTGCATGACGCTTCCTCTCTCCAATTTATTGGTGATCTCACTGGAGCAGGCCGTCGCGGCCCCGATGTGCAGCTGCAGGCTCGCCGATGCCGGCGCACGCGTCATCAAGATTGAGCGTCCGGAGGGAGACTTCGCCCGTTACTACGATCGGCTGGCCCAGGGCGAGAGCGCCTATTTCGTGTGGCTCAACCGTGGAAAGGAATCCGTCTGTCTCGATCTGATGCGACCCGACGACAAGGCGCTCCTGTCGGCCTTGCTGGCAAGGGCCGACGTGTTCATCCAGAACCTCAAGCCCGGCGCCATCGCAAAGCTCGGGTTTCCCCTCGACCGATTGCACCGTGAACATCCCCGGCTCGTCATCTGCTCGATTTCAGGCTACGGCGAGCGCGGCCCTTATTCCGCGCGCAAGGCGTATGACATGCTGATCCAGGCGGAAACCGGCCTGGCGTCGGTTACCGGCAGCGCGGCAGAACCCGCCCGCGTCGGCGTCTCGGTGTGCGACATCGCGGCGGGTATGAATGCCTACGAGGCCATTCTCGAGGCGCTGATCGGCCGCGAACGCAATGGACAAGGCGCCGTGCTGTCGGTTGCCATGTTCGACGCCATGGCCGATTGGATGACGGTGCCGCTGCTGCAACATGAGGGTGGCATGCCGCCTCATCGCATGGGTCTCGCGCATCCGTCCATCGCACCTTATGGCGTGTTCAAGACAAAAGACGGTGCCGACATTTTGATCTCGATCCAGAGCGACCGCGAGTGGCGCGTGCTGGCCAAACACGTGCTGGAGGACGAGGCCCTTGCGCGCGATCGTGATTTCGCCAGCAATGTCGATCGCGTCCACCGCCGCCGAGAAACCGACGCGCGAGTCGCCGCGGTGTTCACAGCAACGGACGAAGCCGCGTTGACGGAAAAGCTCGCCGCAGCCGAGATTGCATTCGCCCGGGTCAATGACCCAGGCAATCTTGCGCAGCATCCGCATTTGCGACGCATGACCGTCGATACGCCGTCCGGCCCGGTGTCGTATCCCACGGCCCCCACACTGCTCCAACAACAAGCGCACGGGAGGCGCCGCGTGCCCAGCCTGGGCGAGCATACAGAGCGTGTGCGTGCGGAATTCAGGGCGCTCGCAGCGGGGACGGCGTGCTCTTGAATACGGAGTATTCGCTGTGGAATGGTGCCGCAGGGCGGCCCTCGACCGCGCCCGTCACCATGAAGCGGGAGACGAGCGATCCCGGCTGTCGGGTGCTGTTGAGCATTCCAGAACGGCTGGTGCCAGCTCACCTTTCATCCGTCGGCGCCCCCTCCAGCTGGTCGGTCGCTATTTGAGGCGGGCGCTGATCTTGTCGATCCCGGCCTTGGCGCAAGCCTCGTCAAGATTGCCACCGGGCGCGCCGCCGACGCCGATGGCGCCGATCGGCTCGTTGCCGGCCTTGATGCGCAGGCCGCCTTGCAGCAGCAGAACGTGCGGCAGCTTCGCAAGCCCGCCAGGATTCGGGTTTGCACCCATCCGCTCCGCGATGACGCCGGTGCTGTCCTCGTTGCGGCCGGCGCCGAGCATGATCGCCGTATAGGCTTTGTCCTGGGCCGCATCGAACGAGGTCCCGGTGGCGCCGTCGCCGCGCAACACGGCCTGGGTCAAGCCATCCATATT
>DATBYX010000028.1:0-5732 GCA_036513475.1 Xanthobacteraceae bacterium
TCACTGGGCAAGCACTTCAACTTCCCTATCCACCCCGTTCACGACGCGGAATGCGCCTTCATAGGTGTGGTCGTCATTGCGGGCGATGGCCCGGTACTCACCTTCAGCCAGAATCACGCGGGGGAAGGCTCCAATCGATTCCTTGATCACGTCACCGCCCGGAGTGAGCACCGACCATTGGGTATTCGCGCGCGCCTCCCCGCCCCGCTCATTCACAAGCTTGAGCGTAATGATTGCAGCGCGATGATTCACTGTCGTATCGGTGAGCTTGCCGGCCTGCACCCGTATATCGGAACGGACAGAGGAGTTCACATCTCCGTAGTTCGACACGATGTAGTACGTGCCTTCAGGCAAAGGAACCACGTCACCTGTCATCACAGCCGTTGCGATCGGTCGTTTGTCGCCAGGCTCGAATTGGCTCCCTTTGTAAATTTCGAATGCAATCTGGCCATGCGGGATACGGGCATTCCCGACATGGCCTTCAATACGCAATCCCCCGGCTGGAATCTCAAAGATTTCCTTCACGGCCTCTCCCCGCAACTGCACCGCTTTGGTCGCACTGGCCAATCCAAAGGTAACGTTCACGACGTAAGCACCAGGCGGGAGCACGAAACTGGGCGTGGCTCCCTTCTCCTCCTTGACCAGCTTCGGAGCCGCATTTTGCTCCACACGGAAAACGCGCCAATGCAGCCCGCCGTTGATGACGGGCAAATCGCGACCAAACCGGGCACTCAGTGAGAGCGCACCTTGGCCCGGCGACAGCTGCGGCGCTGCGTGAGCCTGCCCGGGATTCGCGGCCGGGGGCAGCGACTGTAACATTGGTCCCTTGGGAGCAGCCGCACCGGAAGACCCGGGGTTTGCAATGCTGGGCGCCGCCCCGGGCACATCGTTTGGCGGACGAAGGATCGGCGTGCCGCCAAAAAGCTGCGCGGCAGCCTCCCGCGGCAACGCGCCAAGACCCGCGCAGAGCGCGACAGCGTGAATGGCCAAAACGAGCTGGCCGAGCTTTCCTGCCCTGTTACCCCCCAAGCCCATGGGACGGTTTTCGAGTCTAATCGCGGCAAATTCAAGCCAAAAGCAGCTGTTTGTCACATCTGCCGGCGTGTGGTACGCGCGCAGCAAACATCGCGGAAAATCAACCAAACATCGCGGAAAATCAACTATGTCCGATGCTCTCCAGCTCCTGAGGTCCCGCCGCTCGACCAAGCCCGTCGAGCTCGTCGGGCCTGCTCCGTCGGCCGTCGAAATCGACACGCTGCTGACCATCGCCTCGCGGGTCCCCGATCACGGCAAGCTGGTGCCCTGGCGATTCATTATCTTCGAAGGCGATGGCCGGTTCAGAGCAGGCGAAGCCATCGCGGACGCTTTCCGTCGCAATTACCCCCAAGCAACTGCCAAGCAGGTGGAGGCCGAGCATCGCCGTCTCGCACGTGCGCCTCTCGTCATCGCAGTCGTGAGCCGAGCGGGAGCGCATGTAAAAATTCCCGAATGGGAGCAGGTGCTCTCGGCTGGCGCCGCGGCCATGAGCCTGGTTCTCGCTGCGCACGCGCTCGGGTACGGCGCAAACTGGATAACGGAATGGTACGCGTATGATCGCCGAGTCCTTGATGCGCTAGGGCTGGCGCCCAACGAACGCATCGCGGGCTTTGTCCATATCGGGCGGCAGAGTGAGGTCCCGGCAGATCGCCCTCGCCCGCCGATCTCCGACATCGCAATCCGCTTCGGCATGGACAATTGATCATCTGCAAAAGGGCTCCGAACATGTTCTATGACACCGCAAAAAACAATCACGGGCTTCCGCGCAATCCATTCAAGGCCATAGTCGCACCACGGCCGATCGGCTGGATCACGTCCATGAGCGCCAAGGGAGAAATCAACCTCGCGCCCTATTCGTTCTTCAACGCGGTCTCCGATAATCCGCCGATCGTTTTGTTCTCGAGTGAAGGGCCCAAGGATTCTCTGGTGTTTGTCGAAGAGACCGAGGAGTTCGTTTGCAATCTCGCAACGTTCGACCTGCGCGCCGCCGTCGTGGACACGTCTGAAGACTTTCCGCGCGGGGTTAACGAGATGGAAAAATCCGGTCTTGCCGCCGCGCCGTCACGGCTGGTGCGTCCACCGCGTGTTGCCGCATCCCCCTGCGCGCTCGAATGCAGGCTTCTGCAAGTCATCCATCTGGTTGACCTGGAGGGTAGGCCATCCAGCCGTTATGTCGTATTCGGGCAAGTGGTGGGTGTTCATATTGATGATCGGTTCATCAAAAACGGCCGGCTGGATACTGCCGCAATGCGCCCGATTGCCCGCTGCGGATATGCCGACTACTCTGTCGTGAACGAAGTGTTTGCGATGAAACGTCCCGCGGTCGAGCTTGCGAAACGGGTGGCTGCCGAGTGAGGCGGTGGAGGCTACCTCCTGATACTCGCTCACGCCGTCTGTATATAGTCGCGCAAGGCTGCGGATTCCTGCTCCATTTCGTGCAGGCGGTGCTTGACGACATCGCCGATCGATATGATGCCGACGACCTGATCCTGCTCGATGACTGGAACGTGCCGGAACTTGCCGTTGGTCATCCATTCCATGATGTTGCCCACGGTCTCGTTCTGACCACAGGTGACAACCTTGCGTGTCATCACCTGAGCAAGCGGCTTGCCAAGCACCTCCGGGCCTTGCTCAGCCAGAACCCGAACGATGTCGCGTTCGGACAGGATCCCAACGACTCGGCGATCCGGTCCGAAAATGAGCAGCGCGCCAATTTTGTGCTTCGCCAGCGTTTGGATGGCCGTGTTCACGGTGGCGGTCGGCTCGATTGAGATAAGGTCGCCGCGTTTGGCGGACAGAATAGCCTTGACGGTCATGGTCGCCTCCCTGCCGGCCTCGTCGACCCAGCGGAAGACGGGCCGGCTTTATAATGATAGCTTGCGGTTCCGAGTTCCTTCCGTGCGCTGGGCAGTGCCGGCGTCAGGCAACCGCTATTCGAGGTCTCGGGGAATTCTTATAGCAGCAGACGACGGCGCGCGGAATGCAGCCCTCGCAACTCTGCATCGCTTCGCAGGCGCTGCTTTGCCCACCCCCAAACACCCCTTTTTTAGCTGTCAAAGCCTGTCCCCAGGAGGAAACGCGTCCTCCTCTTCCTGGCTCGATGCGGGCGGTGCGAGCGGTATGGGATCGAACGCAGCAAATGCCAAGAGGCCGACGAGGAACCCGCCAATATGCGCTTGCCAGGCGATGGCTTGCTCGACCCCGGGCATGCCGATGGATCCCACTCCGAACAGCAAGTTCACGCCGAACCATATCAGCAGAAATGCCAGGACGCGCGGATCCCGTAAACTCGACATCAGTGGCGAGGCCGGGACCCGATGAGCAGTTTCTGGATCCCGCCATAGCGCAAGCGGACCGCCACGCTGGAATGCGAAGCGCGTGGCTGCACCCATCGCTCCGGAGATCGCCGCTGATGCACCAATCATCGGTAGCAGCTCCCCGAAATGCGTTGCCAAATGGACTGCGGCCCCGGCGGCGGCTGCGATGGCCATGAGCAGCAAGAACCGGCGCGCGCCAAAGCGCCGGGCGACCGGCGCGCCGAACGCCAAAAGCCATACGGCATTGAAGATCAGGTGGGTGAGGCCGCCGTGAATGAGCGCATAGGTCACGAACGTCCAGATATCGGCCCCCAAACCTCCCGGCCAAACGATGTCCGTTGTCAGACTGGTATCGTAACGCGCAGGGATGAAGGCGAACAGCAGCAGAAATTCGGTTGTCTGCTCAGGTGTCAGCAGCAGAAAAAGCAAAGCATGCACCAGCCCGAGCAGCACTATCAGCACAGCCACGACGGGGGGCACGTTCAGGATTCGTTGACCACGCGATTGCTCGACCATAAGTCCGGAATCACCTGAAAAATGCGCGCAAACCGATGATCGGATTGCGCTGCCGCAGCGGGAGTGATCACGCACACTGTTGTGAGCCTCGAACAGCGGCTCAGGTCTGTCCTTAACATTAATGCATCGTTTGCAAAAGCAAACCGGGCCAGCCGGCTTATGCCGGCACGCCGTGTGCTGCGGAAATGCACGCTTCCGAAACGCGGCAGATGCAGTCCCAAATTGGGGCAACAGCCGCGGTCAACCAGTGCTGGCGTCGCATGAAACACCCATCGATCCGACGACTGTTCGATTATTGGAACGAGCGACGCGGTGCGCGGCTGCTGCCGTGGCGCGAAGATATCGAGCCCGAATGGGGTCAACGTCGCCTGCCGCCTCATCGACATCTCCCAATCCGGCGCTGCGATCGCAACCGATCAGCGCCCCGAGATCGGGGCGCCAATTACCATCGGTAAGACCACCGGTCGCGTCGTGCGCCACCTCGACCATGGAATCGCCATCGAGTTCACGCGCCTGCTGCACCCGGACTTCCTGGAAGACGACGTTACCAGCGGGTAAACGCAACCCCCGAAGCTCGCGGCGCCGGGTCATCGCTGAGTCCAGCCCTGGATGAAGCGTCGGGCGACGCCGGGGCGCGTGACCAATCCACCCCTCGCCGTTCCCGGTCCACGCGAGCCGGCTGAGCGCACTCCGAATAGCAGTATTCTCCGCCCCTGGGCTTGCTCGCGGCGAGCTAAGAAATGGTCGCGTCTCCTGCATATATATGATGCCAAGATAGTTCATCGTGATGAGGCATACGCGTGAACTGCGTCACGCGTCCTCGCTCGGATATTCCAAATTAATGGAATCGAACTGTGGCTCCGTCAATTTGCATCAAATTGAGTTGCAATTAGATCAGTATTCGCCGCGCTGTTTATTCTGGTTCTCCTTAAAATCCGCTCGCGAACTTAGCCCGGCTTGAAATTGTTTGTGAGAATTGTGGCTCCTCAAAGAATAGGCAGGGGGGCCACAACAAATGAAACGGAGTCGTGCGGCGCGATGGGGATCGGCAACGGCAGCGCTTGCGCTTGCGCTCGCCGCGGGACTTATAGCAGCGCCGGTAAAGGCGGCGAGTGACCGACCCCTGTTCATTGGCACAGGCACCAACGTCCGCGCACCGATCGGCTGGCTCGAGTTCTGTTCCGAATATGCGCCGGAATGCCAAACAAAGCCGCTCGAAGCACGTGATGTCATCCTCAGCGCGAAAGCCTGGAGGGACCTGGTGCGGATCAATCGATGGGTGAACGACACGGTCAAGCCGATCACCGATCTCGAGCATTGGGGGGTGGTCGAGCGCTGGAGCTACCCGGATGACGGATACGGCGACTGCGAAGATTACGTACTGCTCAAACGGCGCATGCTCATGCAGGCCGGGTGGCCTCGTCAGGCGCTGCTGGTCACGGTCGTCCGCGACAAAGGCGGCGATGGTCACGCCGTGCTCACGGTCAAAACCGATAAGGGGGAGCTTGTTCTGGACAATCAGAACGAGCAAATCCTGCTCTGGTCCGAGACGGGCTACCGCTTCGTGAAGCGCCAGTCGCAAAGCGATCCGAATGTCTGGGTGGCACTCGGTGAGCCGCACTCGGCCGGTGCCACTGCTACGTCCCATTGATCACATCGTATTTTGGAGCTTCGCGAGCCCGGTCATGTCCTCACTCCTCCCCGTCCCCAGATCTGGCTCGCACGCGGCCGGCTCTCCTCCGGAGCCGGCCGCACTTTTTCATCTCAGCCGCGCGGGCTGGATCTTGACCGCTGCGGATCCCACTCGTCGGGAAGCGTGAAGCTCAGCCCCAGCTTGAAGACGTTGATGTTTGCAGTGGTGTT
>DATBYX010000029.1:0-4722 GCA_036513475.1 Xanthobacteraceae bacterium
CGCGCCGCCACGGGGTTGGAAACGCGCTTACTCCTTGAATTCCGTCTTCTTCGTGTTAGCGATCTTGATCAGAGTCTCGGCATCCTTTCGATCCTGCATCAGGAATGCGGCAAAGGCCGCCGAGTCCGTGGCAGCCGGCACGACTGCCTGCTTCTCTAGGAACTCCATGAACTTTGGATCGCTGAACACGCTTTGGAATTGGCTCGAAAGCTTATTCACGATTTCCGGCGGGGTGCTCTTTGGCGCGGCAACGCCCCACCAACCCTGGCCCGGATAGTCACTCCAACCGACCTCAGCGAAGGTCGGCACGTTCGGGAGCACTCGTGATCGCTTGGCAGAGGTCACCGCAAGCGCCTTCACCTTGCCGGCTTCTATAAGCCCGAGGAAATTACCAACCCCGAAGCGCGTAACCTGCACGTCGTTAGCCGCCAGTGCCTGGGCCGCGGGGCCCCCTCCACGGTAGGGGATCCCGACAATTTTGGTTCCCCACTGATTGTTCATCCACTTCAGAAAAAGGTCCGGATATGAGCCTTCGCCCAGGGTGGCATAATTCAATCCCTCGGGCTTGCTCTGCGCGAGCGTCTTCAGCTCCGCCACCTTATTCACGTTGATCGCCGATGAGGCGAACAAACCTTCAACAAGGAAGAACAGCCTTCCCACCGGCACGAAATCAGTGTCGGCATTATAGGGCAGGTTCGCGAACAACAGCGGGTTGAAGGACATGGTCGAATGATAGATGACGCAGATCGTATAACCATCAGCCGGCGCCTGGGCACATTGCCTAGCTGCGAGTATGCCTGAGGCGCCGCCATTGTTTTCGATCACTAGCGGTTGACCAAGCCGAGTCTGCAATTCCGCTCCAGCCGCGCGCATGATCACGTCGGTAACGCTGCCGGCTGCGATCGATACGATTACGCGGATCGGCTTTGTCGGATACTGCTGCGCCTGCGCGGTCAAGGTCCAGCCGGCCAGAAGCAGGCCAAGTATGATTCGATGAAGCATGTGGTTCCCTCCAAAGACGCTGGCGTGCATTTGATGGTTTTTCCGCTTTATCTTGTGGTCAGAGTTTCTTGTTAAACGCATCCTGGATGAAGTCGTGCTCGAGGATGTTGCCGCCGCCGAAGCAGAAGCCGACCGCGGCCTTCTTGGTGCTGTCGCCGATGCCGCGCTTGTCGGCCTCGGCCACCAGCGTGTTGAGCGCCGCGTTGACGCGCTTTCATCCTTCGCCGTACATGCAACCGACGAAGGCGATATATTTGTCGCCCGCCATCTTTTGCGCGCACTTGATCGCAAGCTCGGTGACGCCGAGCCAGTTCGGCATCACCAGCAGCAATGGACGTTTGCCGCTGATCTTCTCGTTCCAAACGAGCGGGCCTTTGCCTTTGACGCTGCCCGCCTGACAGTCAATCCGTTCGACTACCACATTTAGCCTCCCGCAATCTTTCTGCGCTACTTGACGATGACTTCGCCGATCAGGCCGGCGTCCCATTGCGTGAGGAACAGCCGCCCATCCGACATCGGCGCGATGCAGCGCGCGCCGCTTCCCGGTGTCGGGATGTCGTATTCGCCGAGTACGGTGCCGTCCGGCGCCATGCGGCCGATCTTGTTGGCGAAGTTTGCTGTGTACCAGAGGTCGCCGTCGGCGCCGACCGTGACGCCGCGCAGCGATGCGTTCGGCGTCGGCACCTTGTGCTCGGTGATCTTTCCGTTGCGGTCGATCCGGCCGAGCGCGTTGGTCGAGGTCTCGACGAACCAGATCGAGCCGTCGGGATGGGACACCATCGCACGCGGTTGGCTGTCGTGGCTCGGGATCGGAAACTCGGTGACCTTGCCGTCCATGGTCATTCGGCCGACGCGGGAGCCGGCCGCCTCGCTAAACCAAAGCGCGCCGTCGCGCACCACGATCGACAGCGGCTTCGAACCTGGCGTGATGCCGTCCTTGAACTCGGTTACTTTTCCTTCCGGGGTGATGCGACCGATCTGGCTCACTTCGGTTTCGGAGAACCAGATGTTTCCGTCGGGACCGAGCATCATGGCGTCCGGACCGGCGTTGGGCGTCGGCAGCGCGAATTCCGTGATTTTGCCCTGCATCGTGATGCGGCCGATCTTGCCGGCCGATTTTTCCGCGAACCACAGATCGCCCTCGGGACCGACAACGATCCCGATTGGTGTGGCGTTCGCCGAAGGCAGGTCGAACTCCTTGAACGCGTAAGTCTTGGGATCGAGTCGGCCGATTTTCGAAGTGCCGCTCTCGCAGAACCACAGGCAGCCATCGCGGCCTTCGACCGCGATGTAGGGTTTGCTGCCGGGGGTTGGGATCCGATGCTCGCGAATGGTTGGAGGAGCCACGGCACGAGGACGGAGCGGCACGGGAATCTTTGCTGAAACGCTTTCCATGATATCGCCAATATAGCTCGTGAAATCGTAGAGGAGTCACGCCTATTTAAACGCAAACATTGCAACTAGCCGGACATCTCAGGGATCCCATTAGTAACCGCTACTAGGCGGGACGCGCTGACCCACGCTAGTGCGTGTTTGCTTGGCTTCACGCCGTAAAGCGCTAAGAATCCATTCCGTGTAGCCATTCGGCTGCTCTCTAGCCTTAAAGATGAGATCGCGCGCCGCCATAAACGCCGGACCATCGCAATCTGGCGCCATCGGGAAATACAGAGGATCTGCCTTATTCTGGCCGTCGACTACCACAGCCATGCGCCTCAACGTCTGCATGACCAGTCCGTCACTGACGACTCCATGACGCAACCAGTTCGCAACGTGCTGGCTGGAGATGCGCAGGGTCGCGCGGTCCTCCATGAGACCGACCCCTCGAATGTCCGGCACTTTTGAACAGCCAATTCCCTGATCAATCCACCGCACGACATAACCGAGGATGCTCTGGCAATTGTTGTCGAGCTCCTCCTGTATCGCTTCCGCTGACCAACTCTCGCGAGCAACGGGGACAGTGAGGATGTCGGAGAGTTTTGCAGGGCCCTTACCCCGTAGTTCGCGCTGCCGCCCAGCAACATCGACCTGATGGTAATGCAGCGCATGCAGGGTAGCTGCCGTAGGCGACGGTACCCAGGCGGTACTAGCGCCCGCGCGCGGGTGCGCAATCTTTTCGGTCAACATGTCGGCCATCTTATCGGGCATCGCCCACATGCCCTTGCCGATTTGCGCCTTCCCTATGAGTCCGCAGGAAAGCCCCACATCGACGTTCCAATCCTCATACGCCTTGATCCATCGCGTACCCTTCATATCCGCCTTGCGGACCATCGCACCGGCCTCCATGGAGGTGTGAATTTCGTCCCCGGTGCGATCAAGAAATCCTGTGTTGATGAAAACAACGCGATCCGCTGCCGCCTTTATGCAGTTCTTTAAGTTGACGGTAGTTCGCCGTTCTTCATCCATAATGCCAATCTTTAGGGCGAAGCGCGGCAGGGACAGCATATCTTCAACGCGCGAGAGCAATTCGTCAGCGAAAGCGACTTCTTCTGCTCCGTGCATCTTCGGTTTGACGATGTAGACAGATCCGGTTCGGCTATTGCGAATCTTTCCCGTTGGCCGCAGGTCGTGGATCGCAATCAGCGAGGTCACTACCGCGTCTAGCAGTCCTTCGGGTATCTCTTCTCCCGCTCCATCGAGCACCGCGTCAGTGTACATATGGTGCCCGACGTTACGAATTAACATCAGGCTGCGCCCGGGCAGCTTAAGCTGACCGCCAGTGACGTCTTTATAGGAGCGATCCGGCTGGAGTTTGCGTTGCAACTTGCCGCCGCCCTTGCTGAAGCTGGCCGTCAGCGTTCCGTTCATCAGCCCCAGCCAATTCCTGTAAACTCCTACCTTGTCGTCCGCGTCTACCACGGCAACGCTGTCCTCAAGGTCCATGATCGTAGTAATGGCGGATTCAAGGATGATGTCGGAGATACCGGCAGGATCGTCTTGCGCAACTCGGCTTGCCGGGTCGATTGCAATTTCGATCCGCAGTCCGTGATTGCAGAGCAGAATAGCCGAGGGCAGATCCTCCTCGCCGCGGTAACCTATGAATTGCTCAGGACGCGCGAGCGGCGATTGCGTTCCATCCGAGAGCGTCACGAGAAGCTTGCCATCTGAAAAGAGGTAGGAAGTTGATGCGCGATGGCTACCCTGTTGCAGAGGCGCCGCAACATCGAGCAGCATTCGCGCCCGTTCAATCACGCGCGCTCCGCGCAGCGGGTTGTAAACCTCGCCACGCATCGCGTCGCCGTCATCGGGAATTGCGTCGGTCCCATACAACGCGTCGTAGAGGCTGCCCCACCGTGCGTTGGCGGCATTCAGCGCGTAACGAGCATTGGACAGGGGGACAACAAGTTGTGGGCCTGCGACGTGTGCGAGTTCATCGTCCACATTGTCAGTGCGGATAGCAAAATTGTCCGTCTCGGGCAGCAGATATCCGATCTCGCGTAAAAAGCCTTCATACTCGCGCTGATCAATCGGCCGGCCCTGATGGTCAAGATGCCAGGTGTCTATTTGCTTCTGCAGCGCATTCCGCCTGACAAGCAGGGCCCGATTGGCTGGCCCAAGGTCCCGGATAATGTCTGCGAGGCCGCTCCAGAATGCCTGTTCCGACACGCCCGTTCCGGGCAACGCTTCGCGCAATACGAAGTCCTGTAGAACGGAAGCAATTTGCAAACCAGCGATGAAAACTCGTTCGGTCATTAATAATTCCCGGTTGTAAGCACCCACTCG
>DATBYX010000030.1:0-2941 GCA_036513475.1 Xanthobacteraceae bacterium
TGACGAGGTATTGCGACCCGCTGTGCGGCCCAAGCGGCAGTAGCATGGTCCCGGTATCCGTAAGCTGCGCGACCAGATTGTCCGGAATGCTTTCGGCCGCCGCCGTCACCATGATGCGGTCGTAAGGAGCTTTGTCGGGAGCGCCTTCAAATCCGTCCCCGACCCGCACATCGATGTTGTCATAGCCAAGAGTCGCCAATCGCGCGCGAGCGGTCTCTGCAAGCGTGCGGTAACGCTCAACCGTGACCACTTCGCGCGCGAGGCGCGAAAGAATGGCTGCCTGGTAACCTGAGCCAGTGCCTATTTCGAGGACTCTATGGTGCGGCTCGAGCTTGAGTTGCTCGGTCATGTAGGCAACGACATAGGGCTGGCTGATGGTTTGCCCGCAGGCGATCGGCAGCGCCTGGTCTGCATAGGCGTTGTCGCTGAAGTCGCTCGCTACGAAATGCTCCCGCGGTACCTGGTCCATGGCCCGCAGCAGAGCCGCATCCGCAATCCCTCGTTGGCGAAGGAAAAGCAGGAAATGCATACGACCAACACTATCGTCACTGGGCGGTTGCTTCGACATGCCGGCCTCGCTCTCGTTTCCGGGTTCCCCTTCCCGGTAGCTCCTGCTATGGCGTCTGTGACGGCCGTTCTGACCTCATCTTGAACCATGCGGCCCCCCATGGCGTAGTCCCTCCGGGCTCGCGGGAGAGCAAGAGTGCCCTCGCCATCCAGCTCGCAGCCCGATCTGAGGCAAAAACGCATCCTCCTCGTGGAAGATGAGCTGATGATCCGCATGCTGCTCGAGGACATGCTGGCGGAGCTTGGCTGCACGATCGCTGCGGAAGCCACGCATATAAAGGACGCGCTGGAAGCGGTTCGCAACGCCGACTTCGATGTTGCCATTCTGGACGTCAATCTCGGCGGCGAGCCCATATCTCCGGTCGCAGATGCCCTCGCCGCGCGCGGCACCCCATTCGTCTTCGCCACCGGCTATGGCGAGCGGGCACTGCCCGAATCCCATCGCGAGCGACCAACGTTGAAGAAGCCGTTTCAGCTCGACAGCCTCAAGCGTACGCTCGAGACGGCGCTGGGGGTAACGCTGCTGTAGGGTGGGCAAAAGCGCGTCCCTCCAATATCTCCGTGCGTGAGAAAATCTCGCGCGCCGCGCCCACGCGGGCACGGTCCTCACGGCTGACCGCGTGGGCAAAACCTGTCCCCGGCTCCGAACGGGGACCGCTATCAAGGTAGCGACCGCTGGAGCGCTCGTGACGTGCGATTTTGCCCACCATCTACGAGTCCATCCTAGCTGCCTTCTCCTGGCGCTCCTGTTCCGGCCCCTGGTCAAACAATCCTGCCAATCGCGTCATGAACGGATCATCCGTCATATCGAGCCGCAGGGGGGTTATGGCTATGCGATTGTCGGCGAGCGCATAGATGTCGCTTCCATCCGCAGGCTGCATGGCGCGCCCGCGCACGTAGGCAATCCAGTAATACGCGTTGCCGCGACCGTCCTGGCGTGCGTCTATCTGCAGCCGCTCCTGCCGGTTACGGCCTTGGGTGGTCACTGCGATTCCCTTCACCGCGTCCGGAGAGCAGTCGGGAAAATTGATGTTCACCAGGACGTCGCGCGGGATGCCGGCCTTGAGCACGCGTCTGATGATGCCGGGGGCGAAACGGACCGCAGTGGCCCAGTGCGGTCGCTGGCCATTGCGGGACCGATAGGCCTGCGAGAGCGCAAACGAGGGTATGCCCAGGATGGTACCCTCCACCGCACCGGCAACGGTTCCGGAGTAGATCACGTCCTCACCGGCGTTGCGCCCGCGATTGACCCCGGAGAGCACGAGATCGGGAGGATGATCCTTCATCAGGTGGCGCGCCCCCATGATGACGCAGTCCGTGGGAGTGCCTTTCACTGCGAAGCGGCGGTCTTCGATCGCGCGCAGGCGCAGCGGATCATTCAGCGACAGCGAATGCGACACTCCCGATTGGTCCAGCTCCGGCGCGATCACCCACACGTCCTGCGACAGGGCGCTGGCGATTTCCGCGCAGATGTCGAGCCCCTCGGAATGGATGCCGTCATCGTTGGTGATGAGAATGCGCATGGTCACGCGGTCATCCAGGCGGGCGAATCACTTCGAGATTCCCCATGTATGGGCGCAGCGCATCCGGCACTGCAATCGCCCCACCCTCCTGCTGGTACGTCTCCATTACCGCGATCAGTGCCCGACCCAGTGCCACACCCGAGCCGTTGAGCGTGTGGATGTAGTGCAGCGCACGGCTCGCTTTTGTCCGAACCCGTGCATTCATCCGCCGTGCCTGGAACGCGCCGCAGGACGAGCAGGATGAGATCTCCCGATACGCGCGTTGACCCGGCAGCCAGACCTCTATGTCGTAGGTCTTTTCCGCGGCAAAGCCCATGTCGCCCGTGCACAGGGTCATCACGCGGTAATGCAGGTCGAGCCGGCGCAGGACCTCCTCCGCACAGGAAAGCATGCGTTCGTGCTCATCCTTGCTCTCCTCGGGCATCGTAATCGACACAAGCTCTACCTTGGTAAACTGGTGCTGGCGGATCATGCCGCGTGTGTCCTTTCCCGCCGCACCAGCTTCGGCGCGAAAGCAAGGGGTGCAGGCGGCAAAGCGCATGGGGAGCGCTTCCTCGTCCAGAATCGAGTCGCGCACGAGATTGGTCAGTGGGACTTCTGCAGTCGGGATGAGCCAGCGGCGATCAGGCGTCGGCCGATATTGAAAGCCCAAGACTTCAAGCTTCTCGTTGCGCGCCGCCTTAACTCCATTTTTCTCGACAAAATCTAGAATTGCTGCCCGGTCCTGTTCAAAACTCAGGTATGCGTGCTTCCGCTGCAGCTCTTCTGTCTGAACCCGGAATTGATCCTCGCTGAACTTCGGCAGTTGCGCTGTGCCGAACATCACATCGTCACGCACTATTAACGGCGGA
>DATBYX010000031.1:0-2070 GCA_036513475.1 Xanthobacteraceae bacterium
GTTCCAGTCGGAAAGTCCGCCGCCTCCCTCGCCGCGTTTTCGTGCCGCCTGCATTTCCTTGGCGAGCGAGACCTTCTCCGGTGTCTTCTCCGGGATGAGCTTCTGTGGCCCGGCGAGGTGCGCGTGATAGTCGTCGCCGACGGGACAGACCGCCAGGCACCGCGGGCAATCACCGAAGGAGCCGACTACGCGCAGCAGCCCCTGCCAGAAGCCGAAGAAATCCCGCGATCGCGCCATTGCGATGAGATTTTCCGCCGTCGCACCCTCCGCTTGCGCATCCACGGCGCGCCCGAGAATTTCAGGATCTGGGCGAAGCCGAACTCCTGTGCGTGCTCGGCGCAGCCGCGCTTGTCGATACCGAAATGCAGCACCGCATCGCCAGGACAGGAATGCAGACAGCGGCTGCACGACTCGCCGATGCACACCTGCTCGGTCATCGGCCGATCGGCGTCAAGCTTGAGCTCAGTGAGCACGCCGGTGAGGTAGAGACGCGGCCCATATTCGGGCGTGAGAATATTGACCTCCAGGCCAAGCGTGCCGAGACCCGCTTCCACCCCGAGGTGACGCGTCGAGAGCCGGCCGTAACTTGCGCGCTTGTAGCTCCACTCGGTTTCCTGCGCCGGCACTACGAATGTTGGATGCCCCGCTGCTTGAAGTTCCTCCGCGATCCGGAATGCGACCTTGTCCATTTTCCGGAGCACCAGCATGTCCATGTACTGGACCGGAACATTCGATTTGCAGCGGAATGCGCCGACCGGAATGTGCTGGACGAGAACGATGACGCTCTTGACGTAGGGGGAGATCCGCTCGGGCGTTTGCGGCCACAACGGGTCTGGCGGGAACGCATTGAGGATCGCCGCATCCGCAATCCCGACGAGATCCGCGCCAAGCGCTCTGGCGCGCGTCTTGACCATCTCGGCGGTAACGTCTGCACCGCGCTGAAATGGCGAGGGGCCCGCGCCGTTGCCGATGCCGCTCCAGCGCTTGCGGGCACTCTGGGACTGCGGACGCGCGGCATGCGTCATCGCTGCAACCTTCGCGTCAGCGCCGCGGCAGGCCCAGGCGCAGGGAAGCAACGCCGACAGCGAGATTGACCCCGATCTGACCGCTGAGCGAGATCGGCTGCAAGGCGACGGTGCGGTTTGATCCACCGAGTAGAACGTTCGCGCCGAGGCCCGCCGCCAGCGACACTTCCCCGCTCGCGCCCACATAATCCCCGGCGAGGAATCCCGGACCGGCAACCGTGTCGGTGAACACGCCCCATACCATCAGGCCAGGGCCGGTTATGCCCAGATCGAGTCCAAATTTGCTGATCGACCCGTCGTAATCCTCTCGCCGGCCCGAGCCCTCCGGCGTAAACGTGCAGGATATGTCCTTTTGAGAGCCGATGATGTACCCAATTCCGGCTGAGACATCGCAGGTCAGCAGCCCGGCCTTGAGCCGCTGCGCAGCAGTGGGCTGGCTCGATGCCATCGCCACCACGACGGCAAAAGCACCGATGACATGGCGCAACATCCAACCCTCCTCGTTTTTTGCCCTGGATAGCCTGTTACCCGACCAGCCCAATTCGCATTGGCAGCTGAAACGCTTGAACTCAATCAAGGCTACCCGATATTCCTCGTATCTTCCTAGCTCAGTCATGGGAAGACATTCTTTAAAGACTGAATTGGATGTGTCACATGACCGATACGGGCGGAGTGAGAAAGACGAGGGAAAAAGCCCCTGCGGTGGCTGAGGGCGCGGGAGCGCAAATGGCTGCTGCGACCCAAGGGGCTACCGATCTGATCCGAAATGCCTTGCAGGCAACCCAGGACTACAACGCCAAGGTCTTGGAGTTCGCGGTTGCGAATGCCAACGCCACCTTCGAGTACCTCTCGAAGCTTTCGGGCACAAAAGCTCCGTCGGACTTCATTGAGCTCACCACCCGCCACATGCGCGAGCAATCGGATGTGCTGAGTCGCCAGGCGAAGGAACTTTCGGAGATGGCTCAGAAGTTCCTGCCCAAGGCCAATGACGTGAAAGTCGGTTGATGTGAGGGATCTTCGAACGAAACAGCGTAGGGCGGATTAG
>DATBYX010000032.1:0-10559 GCA_036513475.1 Xanthobacteraceae bacterium
GCAATGGATTTCGAGCTTCCCGAAGAGCTTCGCCTTCTGAAAGAGAACGTTCGGCGTTTTGTCGACCGCGAATTGATCCCGCTGGAACGCGAAGTCGTCAATGACGTGGCAATGCAAAAACAGCTCCCGAAGCGGCTGCGCGGGAAGGCCGAGGCGCTTGGGCTCTGGCTCTTCGACGTTCCGGAGGAGTTCGGCGGCTTGGGCCTCGGCATGATGGCCAAGGTGATCGTCTGGACCGAAGTCGGCCGCACGACCGCCCTCCCCTCTCGCAACGTCAATGTTTTCGGCCCGCCGGTGAGTCCGATCCTCTACCGGCTCGAGGGGGCGGCGCGGGAAAAATATCTGATGCCGGTGATAAGGGGCGAGAAGCGAAGCTGCTTCGCGCAGACCGAAGCGGATGCAGGCTCCGACCCGGCAGCGATGCGCACGACGGCCGTGCGCGACGGCGATCAGTACGTGATCAATGGCGTGAAGCGCTTCATCACCGGAGCCGACGAAGCGGATTTCGCTCAGGTCTTTGCGGTGACCGATCCCGACAAGCGCAGCAGGGGAGGTATTTCAGCTTTTCTCGTCGACATGGATGCACCAGGGGTCAAAGTCACCGAGTCCTATGACCTCATGGTAGACGACAGGCCGTGCGAGATCATCTTCCAGAACGTGCGCGTGCCGGTCGGAAATCTCATCGGGAAGGAGGGCGAGGGTTTCCGGCTTGCCCAATCCTGGATCAATGCTGGCCGCATACGACATGGCGCCCGCAGCCTCGGGGTCATGGAACGATGCCTGGAGCTTGCGATCGCCTACGCCAAGCAGCGCAAGACATTCGGCGCCCCGCTTGCTCAGCGCCAAGGCATCCAATGGCCGATCGTCGACATGCACATGGATGCCCACAAGTTGCGGCTCATGCTGTATCACGCCGCATGGAAATTCGACCGCGGCGAGGATTGCCGCGAAGAGGCCTATATGGTGAAGATGTTCGGAGACGAGCGCTCATTCTGGGCCGCCGACCGCTGCATGCAGATCCATGGGGGGATGGGACTCTCGAAGGAGCTGCCGATCGAGCGCTTCTTCCGGGATCAACGCAGCATGATGATCACCGAGGGCGCGATCGAGGTGCTGCGCATGGCGCTCGCGCGCATGATTATGGGGCTCAAGTAAGCGCGGCAACTGAGAACAGCCACAACTGCGTCGCCGTAGCCCGGTGAGCGAAGCGATATTCGGGCCAATGTTCCCCGCAGTCGCTCCGCTCATGCGGGCTACAGGGAGCGCCAAAAAGAAAACCCCGCCGGGGGAGAGCGGGGTTTTCTCGAGTCGCCGGGCGCGCGCCCGCGTCTCAATCGCCTGAGTAAGCATTAGTCGCGGTACGTCGGGCGCGGGTTCAATCCCGGATTCGACCCCAGCCGGCGTCGGCCAGACCGGCGCTTTCGAACCTTTTGGTCCCGCGCGCGACTAATTGTCCGAGACGTGTCGCGACCCCATTGCGCGGGTCGCAGTCGCAATCCGAAAAGGGGGCACATCGTGCACGCATGCCGGCGATTCGTTGCGAACCGTTCGTTTTTCCGCCGAGATCTTCTATCCACCACTTCGGCCCTGGCAGTCATAGGCTTCGCCTTGGCGGCGGGCGGAGCAACCCCTGCCACCGCGCTTACATTGCAGCCCACAACCCAAGCGCAGGCCCAAGACACCCGGGCAGCCGTTGTACGGCCCGCATCGGGGCAACGCTTCGCGTCCGCTACCCGCGCGAAGGATAAGGAAAAAGCCGCGAAGGACGCCACCGCCGACCTGCTTGCGAAGGCGAAGGATCCCTACAACATCATCATCTCGATCGACCGGCAGCAACTGACGCTTTATTCGGGCGAGCAGGTGATCGCGCGATCGTCCGTCTCAACCGGTACGCCCGGTCACCCCACTCCCCAGGGCGTGTTCAGCATCATCCAGAAGGATCGCTGGCACCATTCCAATATCTACGGCAACGCGCCGATGTATTACATGCAACGGATCACCTGGTCCGGGGTGGCCATGCACGAGGGCGTGGTCCCGAACCACCCGGCCTCTCATGGCTGCATCCGACTTCCCGGGTCCTTCGCCAGGCAGCTGTGGGGCCTGACGAAGCTGGGCGCGCGCGTGATCGTTGCACGTGCGCCGCTCTCGCCGGAGCCGATCGAACACTCCCACCTGTTCAAGTTCACGCCCAAGCCGGAAGCGCCCGCTGATACTGACCCGGCCCAAAGCGTCCCAACCTCTTCGAATGAAGCCAAAGCGGCCTTCGCCATGCAAGCTACGGATCAGCCGGCCGCCACGACCCCAAATCCGGCAGCGCCGCAGGCGCCCAAGCCAGCGGAAGCCGTCAGGCCGCTCAAGCCTGGCCCGATTGCCGTGTTCATCAGCCGCAAGGAAGGCAAGCTGTTCGTGCGCAAGGGATTCGAGCCCGTGTTCGACGTGCCGGTCACGTTCGAGCAACCCGACCAGCCGCTTGGCACGCACGTGTTCACGGCCTTGTCGTTCAAGGACGACAATCAGACACTGCACTGGATGGTGGTGAACGTGCCCACGAGCATGGCTGCACCGGCGAAGAGGACGGAGAAAGCGAAGAAAGGCACAAAGCCTGCACCGGTCGAGGTATCCGCGCCCAGGCAAGAGACCGCGGCGGGAGCGCTCGATCGGGTCAACATCCCGCAAGAGGCGATGGACCGCGTCGGCGAGCTGATGTCTCCCGGCGCTTCCCTCGTCATCTCCGACAAGGGCCTCGGGGGCGAGACCGGCAAGGGCACGGACTTCATCGTGCTCACACGCTGAAGCTACTGCGTAGGGTGGTCAAAGGCGCGCCCGCGTCATCCTCTCGCGGGCGCAAAGATCTCGCGCGCCGTGCCCAGGCGGGCGCGTTCACCGCCGCCGAGCACGTGGGCAAAGTCGCAATCGACGGCGCTCATCGCGGGCGATTTTGCCCACCCTTCGCGGCTGGGCAAAAACTACTAGCGCCGCAGCACGAAACCATCCGGGAGTTGCCGGCGTTCCCATCCCGCCCGCTCGAGCTCCGGCCTTTCGTCTTCCGCCTGCGGATATCCGAAGCACAGGTATCCGATGAAGCGCCACTGAGCGGGGACGTCCAGGATCTTGCTGATATGGGCAGGGTCGAGAATCGAGACCCAGCCCATTCCGATGCCCTCTGCACGCGCGGCTAGCCAGAGCGTGCAGACGGCCGCGACGACGGAGTATTCCGCCATCTCCGGCATGGTCCTGCGTCCGAGTCCATGACCGACCACGGTGGACGGATCGGCAAATACCGCCAAGTGTGACGGAGCTTCTTGAATGCCTGCGAGCTTGAGCCTGACATAACGCGCGGCGAGGTCTTCGGTATACGAGCCGAGTGCATCCGCGTTGCACGAGTTGAACTCTTCGAGAACGGCTTGCCGCCGCTGCGGATCATCGACGACCACGAAGCGCCAAGGCTGGCTCAGCCCGACCGAGGGCGCAAGGCAGGCCGTCTCGATCAGGCGATCGAGAGTACCCGTCGGCAGCGGCTCGGATCGGAACCGGCGAACGTCCCGTCGCCAGATCAAAAGCTCGCGCAGACGTGCGCGGAAGCCTTCATCGAAGCTTGGCAAAGCACGTCAGCTCACGCCTAAGCGGTGGGGCTGCGGAGTTGCGGACAGCGCACAATCTCCACTCCCACCGTGCGACGAGTGCGCCACTTCGTGCGCACCCCGTACTCCAATCGCTCCTGCTTGCATGCAATGGTGAGACTGAACTCGGGCGGCAGATCGGCCGCCTGCCGCAGAGCCAGCCTGGCTCCTCCGGGAGAAATGTTCTGCACCATGCAGTTGACCCGAAACCGGCGCCCGTTAAAGCCGATCTTTGCGTCCCAAAAAGCAGGGGGCCGTGGTTCCTTTCTACGCTCCTGAATGCTGGCCTCATTATCGTTACCGTATCTAACCTGGAATGGGTTGACCCCGCAACATTCCGCACAAGGCATTGTTAAGGAGCTTCATTGCAGGCCACGCCCTTGATGTTAAAGCTCGGTGAAACGATTCATTCCATATTGTTGCCCAGGCCCAAGAGTAATGAGAGAATAGGTACGTTTCGCATCGCATCTTACATCCGACTCGAAGAAGGAGCGTGCGATGCTCACGATTGAGGATTGGAATGGCTGATCAACTCGTCCTTTCTCCGGGCCTGTCGGATGCACGTAGCGCCCGCGACGACTCACCTCTTGCCCGCATTGCGCATCGGTTGGCGGGCAACCTCACGATCAGCATCGCGCTGCTTATAATTGTTTTGGCGGGACTGCCGCTTGCTGTCTGGCTCGATCTGCGGGAGCTTTCGGAGAACGCCTTGCGACGGCAGGCGGAGGCGCTCTCTGTAGTCATCGATCACTTTCGCGACTATTACGCCAACAATGTGGTCGAGCGCGTCCTGTCACATCCGGGAGGCACCGTTGCAATCCCAAACTACCGGGACGTCGCTGGCGCCATTCCGATCCCAGCGACGCTGTCGCTCGAGCTCGGGAATAAGCTCGGCGAGACCAGCGCGGCCAACATGGGCTATCGGTTCTTCTCCGATTACCCTTTTCCTCCTCGCGCCTTTCACAAATTCGATCCATTCGAGCGCGACGCGCTCACGCTCCTCCGGGACAAGAAGGGGACCAGTGTCTATGACGTTTCTGGCTCTGTTCTAGAGCGCAAGGTCCGACTCATTACGCCCATTACAATGGGCGCCGGCTGCGTAAATTGTCATAACCAGCACCCGAACAGTCCCAAGCGCAACTGGATGATCGGCGACGTGCGAGGTCTCGAGGAGTTTACGGTATCGCAGCCGCTGGCCGCGAATATCTTCGCATTCAGGTACCTCCTAATCTATTTCGTGTTGGTTGCGATCATCGGGATTAGCGTAGTCGCTATGCAGCGTTATCAGGCCTGGCTCATCGGTCGCGTTAATGGCGAGCTCAGCCGGACGAATGAGTTCCTCGGCAGCATTGCCCAGAAGCTCGCAAAGTATCTGTCCCCTCAGCATTACCGCAGCATATTCAGCGGCGAGAAGGATGTGGTGATCTCGACCGAGCGCAAGAAACTGACGATCTTCTTCTCCGATGTGGTGAACTTCACCGCAACCACCGAGCGGATGCAGCCGGAGGAGCTGACCGCGCTGCTCAACGAGTATCTGACCGAAATGTCGCAAATTGCCATCAGGCACGGTGGCAGCGTTAACAAATTCATCGGCGACGCAATGCTGGTGTTCTTCGGTGACCTGACAACGCAGAGTGTCGTCGAGGACGCGCACGCCTGCGTCGGCATGGCGTTCGAGATGCAGCGCCGGCTTGCCGAGCTCAACGTCAAATGGCGCAAGCAGGGCATCGAGCAGCCGTTCCGGGCTCGCATGGGCATCAATACCGGGTACTGCAACGTCGGAAACTTCGGCAGCGAGCAGCGTATGGACTACACGATCATTGGCGCGGAAGCGAACCTCGCCGCCCGCTTGCAGTCCATCGCTCAGCCGGGCGAAATTGTTCTCAGCTACGAGACCTTCATCCTGGTGAGCGACATCGTGCGTGGGCGCGCGCTTGAGCCGTTCACGTTGAAGGGCATAGGCCGGCCGATTATGCCGTATGTGGTCGACGCGGCAGAAGGCAAAGAAACGGTCGAGCACTCGATCATTACCGAGCACAGCCCAGGAATTGACCTCTTCCTCGACGTGCGCGCCGTGACCTCAACCTCATCAGAGCGCATTGCACAGGTGCTCGAAGCAGCCCTTCATGCCGTCAGGAATGCCGCAAGTCCCGCTGCCCACCCGGCCGATTTGGAAACTACCGAAGCCGCTGGACGGGCGTAATTCACCATTTGACCGCGAAGCCCGCGGACATCCATTTGCTGGATTCCACCGAGTGAACAATGGCGGTTTGGCCGGTTTTGAGCTCGCCGGTTCGAATCATTTCGTCGAGATGAAGCAGAATGGACGCGCCGCCGCAGTAGCCGGTGTTGGCGCCGCGAAATTTTCCCTGCTCGCGAGTGATGCCGAGGCGGGTTATAAACGAGTCGTACTGAATATTGTAAAACTGGATCGTGGGAATGGAAAGAACATAGTGGTCGACGCTGTCTGAGTTAATGCCAAGCTGCTTGGTGAATTTGCACAGCGCGTCCAATAACAAGGGGCCAGCATTCTTGTTGGTTGCAGCAAAATCCTGCCACAGGTGATACCCCGCCTTGTCGTACATCTGTGGAATCTGACAGCTGGCCTTGATCAAGTCTGCGGCGTAGCCGCCCGCGGTCATACCAGGCGGGCGTCCCGGCCCCACCGATTCGGTGAAAGTACCGAGGATCTCGTGCTCGATGTTGCCGTCTGGCTGCGCCTCCAGAACCAATGCACCCGCCCCATCCGCCAGAATCCAGCGCATTGCAGCATGGACCCTATCCATCTTTGGCTGGTTGAGGTAGCAGCCGCGCAGGAACATGGAAGAAAGCTGGCTGTAGGTCACGAGAGCCGTGCGGTACCGACCGCTGCGCAAGGCATCAAAAGCAATCTGCACGCTTTTGCCGACGCCTGCGCAATTGGAGTGAACTTCGATTTCCGCGCAATTTGGGATGTTCAGCCGCTCCTGCAACAAGGCGCTGGTTGGCGGGGTGCCATGGTCATACGTCGGGCAGGAAACGACTATCAGCTCCATTTCCTCCGGCTTCAGGCACGCCATCTCCAGAGCCTGCCGAGCAGCTTTCTCGGCCAGGCTGCTGTGAGTATGTGTCAGATCTCCCGTCTCGGAATCGACGGCGAAATGCCGTGACTGAATCCCGCTCTGTTCCAGAAATTTCGGTCCTTGATTTTCCACAAAGTTTTTTATCTTGGGTGATGCTTTATCAAGCGTGCCCAAGACCATCTCAATTCGGTCATTGGCTACCGGCGCTCCAGGAAGAAAGCTCCCGGCTCCGGCTACTCTCACAGGAACAAAAGACATTGTGCCTCCATCCGGACGGCGCGTCGGACTCCGACGAAGCCCATCTCATCTGCCTCATGCGCTCAGCGGGCGGTCCATCCCACTCATTTCTCGACGGCCGAACCGTCCGCGCAACCCCGCAAATGTCCTGCCCGCATATGCGAGCATGATGAGCAGAACCACCCAGGTATCCGTTTCCAAGGCCGGCGCACCATGCACCGCACGCCCGATGATGCCTATCAAGATCGGCGAGACCAGTGCCGGGAAGTAGCGATCGAGCAAGATCAGGACAATCCACAGTCCCACAAAAAAGCACTGGAGCGTAAGGTTGTAGAAAAGCACCGCGAACATGTTCGAGGCCTTGGTAGTTGCACCCTCGAACACCTTGGCGTGTCTCCTTGCCAGCGAGGCGTTGAAGAATACCAGCTCCGCTGCTTTCGCCGGAAGATCGGCGGCGATGGCCAAGTTCATCATGACCTGCCGCATCGACTTGCGGCTCGCAAATTGTCTCAGGGTGCGCTGCTCGGCTTGCCGGAAGTACACCTGGCCCAGCTCTGTGTGGTTGACCTCGGGATTGAGCCGGGAAAGCGATGCGTCCAGGGTCGTGAGTGACCGCAGCACCCTGAGCGTCTGCCACTCGAACGTGCATTTGTACTGCAAGTAGATCTTATTGCACTCTTCCCAGACGTTGGGTACCGATTTCTCTGCGTATGGCAGTTTCTTGACAAACGTACGAGCGCCCCATGCGCGCAGGGTGCGGACCAGATCCTCCTTCATGGGCTCGAGATCCCTGACCGGAAGGCTGCCCGACAGCAGAAAGCTCAGGTCCGCCGCCTTGTCGTAATCGAGCTCGACAAGCGATTTCATGAACAGTCGAAATTTCTGCAGGTATTCGAGCTCCAGAAAACCGATCGTACCGCAGTCGATCAAAGCAATGCGGCTGTCGCGCAACAGAATGATGTTCCCCGGATGCAAATCGCCGTGGTATAGATTGTCTTCCACGATCTGGCGCAGCATGGATAAATGGAGCCGGCGCGCGACCCGCGTTGGGCTGATGTTGTTTTCCCTGCACCACGCGGCGATGCTGCGTGGGTCGGCTTGCAGCGTATTTAGGTATTCGGCCATCAGCGCGCCGGTCACGAATTCCATCACCAGAACTCGCTGTGCGCTGTACTGCTCGAACACCTGCGGAACGAGAATGCGATGCCGGCGCAGTGTTTTGCGAATCCGCTGAATGTTGGAAGCCTCAAAGCGATAATCGACCTCTTCGCGGAGAATGTGCTCAATCTCCCAGTACCCCTCGCGCCAGTGCGCATGACGCCGGATCGAAAGCGCTTCGAGGAGGTTCGCAATACGTTTGACGAAGGCTAGATTCTCGGAGATCGTTTGGGCGACGTAAGGCCGCTGCACCTTCACCGCAACCCAGATCTTCTCGTAGCGCAGATGCGCGCGATGGATCTGCCCGATGGAGGCAGCAGCAAAGGGAGCCTCATCGAATACATCGAAAACCTCTGACAGAGGCCTTCCAAGGGCCTGGTCGATCATGGAACGAGCCATGTCGAACGGGAAGCCAGTCGCACGATCCTGCAGTTTTGACAGCTCGTCGCAGATTTCGAAGGAAAAGATGTCCCTGCGGACGGACATCAGCTGGCCCACCTTGACCCAAAATCCCCCAAGCTCCTCGAACAGGATCCGCAGACGGCGAGCCTGCTCCGTCTTGTACGACTTTGCCCGGATGAGCCGCAGAAAAAGCCCCTGCAGGGCCCAACCCAGGAATCGAAGACAGGTTCGCGTAACGAGGAATCTGGGAGGGGGCCGCTCTTTCGTTATCGCGATCGGCAATCGCTGCGCCGGACCAGGCAGTCGGGTTGGTATCAGGGCTTGGTCTAGCATCCGCACCGCCTTCACCTGATCGGCTGACCCCAACAAGGTGCCGCGCCACGACCTGAATGGCTGCGGCGTCCCCGATGCCGATTTGCCTCGAGCGCGACCAAGTCCATCGGCCCCGGGCGTGTGGCCGCCATATTCAATTACCAGCAATCGATGCAGCAGGCCCGCTGCTGCCTCGACCCGAATTCCACGCCCGTTTAGCGAAGGCAACCTCGGTCAAAATAGTCATCTCGCCACAGGGCCAGTCTCTGCGGCGTCATGGTCCGGAGGAAGCGGCAGCCAGCGCGGGACTTTTCTGCAATAATCCTCGTAGACCTTACCGAAACGGAGGCGGAGCCGAGGCTCCTCGATCCGCGTTGCCTGGTAATGTGCGAACACGATTCCAAGTCCCACCAGCATCGTTAGCGCCAGCGATGAAAAATAAATCGCCTGTCCGGACCCAGTAATAATAAGGCTAATCGCCACTGGATTTCGTACCCACCGGTATGGCCCCGTAGCGACAAAAACTTTCGGCGGGTCGAACTCGACGTGGGGGCCACGTCCATAAAAGATGAGCCATGCCGAACAGAAGATGTATGCGCCGAGACCAATGCAGAAAATGGATGCCCCGAGCAGGGTCTGCATGTCGCCCCAGAATTGCGCCAAGATAGCCCCGGCGCTGAAAGATGAGCCCAGCATCCGCTGCCCGGCCAAATAAAAAAGGGACGGAATGACGCCCAGAGCAAGCCCGAGAAAAACGATCGTGTAGCTGATGCTCCTCAACGCGAAAGATTCTTGTCCGGCGTCCGGCATCGGGAGCGTTGCTTTTTCTACCAAGGATGCTCCCCGAACCGGAACGCAGGGCATGGCGCAGGCGTTGCGTTCAAGCGTACCAACAAGCTGAACCCAGATCAAGTTGCGAGGGGCGCATTAGAGTCCTGTGGCAGCCGAACATTGAGTACGCGGCTCGGTTCACGCGCAAGCCCCGGAGGCGCTTGTTCCCGCCAGCGCGATGAGGTAAACGTTACGAGCCACTGCTGATGTTCGCATCATTACTTTGGCATATCCGCGTACCCCAACATAAGGATATGCCTCAACCACCGCCATGCTAGGAGAGTCACAATGGGACTCATAAGACGCATTACCGTTCTCAAGAGTAGCGGCGAAACCGTCGAAGCAGTGACAGTGCACCAAGAGCCGCGTAGAAGGCCTAGGGTTTCGGCGTGGACAAGCCCGCTCGAGCACGCGGCACGCCGGCTCGTGCGGGCGCAGGTCGTGTTTGGACAGGAGATCCTGCGGCGCCATAATCGATCAAACCGCCGCCGTCGCGACGGCTGGCTGCTCGAAGGCCCTGCAAATCTCATCGAGTCCGGCCGCAAGGCCTTCAATGAAGAAGTGCGCAAGGGTATGCCCTTCAGACTCCTGCCCAAGCTTTAGTCCCGACGGCAACAGAAGCGGAGGATCGGAGCATGACCATGGAACCGGGCCACTCGAAGAGTCCGAGCAAGCCGAAATCGGAAACCAGCGGCAAGTCTGTCGTGGTGGTGGAGTTGTCGAAAGTCCGGAGCCACGAGCAGGTCAGACGCCTTCGCACAGGTCGCGGGAGGCTGGCGACCGACATCGACGAAGTCGTCAATGAGCTCGTGCAGTCCGGCACCATCAAGGCCGATACTCCACCGGTCGTGATTGTCGTTCGAGAGTCCACGGCATCTCTGCTATGGAGCGAGCTCGAGCATGACCTGGACGAGGACGAGGACGAGGATTACGACGA
>DATBYX010000033.1:0-6601 GCA_036513475.1 Xanthobacteraceae bacterium
GGGGCGGTTTGAAATCCGGCCCCTACAAACTACGTAGGGCGGATTAGAGTAAACGGTAATCCGCCAGACGGCGGGTTACGCGGCCAATCTCGTCAAGATGATCTTGGCCGCTAACACGCCCTACAGAGACCGTTGCGCCCCCTCCCGGCATCATCGGGCACGCAGCCGTTCCAGCAGGCTGGCGGAGGCAAAACCGTCCGGCGCGTAGCCGGCCGAAGCCTGGAACTGGCGCAGCGCATTGCGAGTCTTGCCGCCGAGATGCCCATCCGGTTCGCCGATGTCATAGCCGCGCTGTGCGAGCAGTTGCTGCAGCTCATGGCGCTCCGCGCGCGAGAGAACGCGTTCCTGCCGGGGCCATGGTTGGACGAACGGCTCGCCCCCGCGCATGCGGTCGGCCAGATAGCCGATCGCGAGTGCGTAGGCCTCGGCCGGATTGTATTTCATGATGACGCGGAAGTTCTGCAGCATCAGAAATGCCGGACCCTGCGCCCCGGCAGGCAGCAGCAAATAGGCCCTGTCCTCGGTGCGCGGAAACGGCTTGCCGGTCGCGCGCACAATCCCGCGCCTTTGCCACTCGCGTAGGGTCACGGCCCGGGCCCGATCAACTAGCAGGAAATCGAAGCCGCGCGGCAGCACGACTTCGTAGCCCCAGGTCTGCCCGCTTACCCATCCGTCTTTCTTCAGGTTGTTGGCGGTGGAGGCAATGAGGTCAGGTACGGAATCGACCACATCGCGCCGGCCATCGCCGTCGAAATCGACGGCAAAACGCTTGAACGAGGTCGGCATGAACTGCGTTGGGCCGAAAGCTCCCGCCCATGATCCTTTGAGATGCTCGGGGCGCACGTCGCCGCGCGCAAGGATCTCCAATGCAGAGAGAAATTCGTCGCGGAAATAATCCTGACGGCGGCCGATGCAGGCGAGGGTCGCGGTCGAGCGCAGCACGGAGCGCTCGCCGATCTGCGTGCCATAATCGGACTCGATTCCCCAGATGGCGACGATGAAATGCCGGTCGACCCCGTAGGCCTTTTCCACCTCATCGAAGACCGCGCGGTGCCGCGCCAGAATGGCGCGACCCTTCTGGATGCGTTCGTCGCTCACGAGGAGATCGAGATAGTCCCACACCGGTTTGCTGAATTCGGGCTGCGAGTCGAGGAGATCCATGATGTGCAGCTCAGGCGTGAGGCCCGCGACATGGGTGTCGAAGAGCGCGCGAGGCACGCCGCGGCGCGCGGCCAGCGGCCACAGGCCAGCGACACAGTTCCGAAAATTTGCGGCAGCAGCGCGAATAGCCTGCGCTGTCATGAGCGGATGCCCCGAAGCACCGGACTCGCCGCTCCACTGCGGATCAGAAGGGAGAGAGACGCTGTCCTGTTTAGGAAGGATGGGGTTGAACAGCGCGCGCAGATCGAAGCCCTGGGAGAAAGCCGGCGCGCTCACGGCGGCGGCGAGCGCGGCCCCCGTACTCAGAACGCAAATGAAACGGCTCGCTGTTCCCATAGTCTTGTTGCTCTGCGGACCCGATCGTTATCGGTATGGGGAAACCAATATGGTTGCAGGAACGTTAAGCTGGCAACATTATCCCGCGAGGTCCAATTCTCGGCAGCGATCCGGTAATATGCTATTTCATCCAAACGGTCCGGGTTTCTTAGCATCAGACTTCGGCGGGACCGAGATGGCAGAATGCCGCCGGTTCTGACCTGCCTTCCAAGGGAATCATGAAAGCCATCAGAAAAGCCGTCTTCCCGGTTGCGGGCCTGGGAACGAGATTCCTGCCCGCAACCAAGGCCGTGCCCAAGGAGATGCTGCCGGTCGTCGACCGGCCGCTGATTCAGCACGTCGTGGACGAGGCCAGAGAGGCGGGCATCGAGCATTTCATCTTCGTCACCGGCCGCAACAAGGCCGTCATCGAGGATCATTTCGACCGCCAGTTCGAGCTGGAGCACACGCTCACCGAACGCCAGCGTCATGACGATCTCGATCTCCTGGCCCGGGATCTGCCGGGACCCGGCACGGCGAGCTTTACCCGCCAGCAGCTGCCGCTCGGGCTGGGGCATGCGGTGTGGTGCGCACGCGAGCTCGTCGGGCATGAGCCCTTCGCGCTTCTCCTGCCGGATGTGCTGGTGCAGCACAGTCCAGGCTGTCTCGCGCAGATGATCACCGCGGCAGGCAAGGTCGAGCGCGCCAACATCATCGCCGTCGAGCAGGTGCCGCCGGAGCGCGTCCACATGTACGGCGTGGTCGGTATCGGCGAAAGCAGAGGCAATCTTTTTGCTCTCACCAAGATGGTAGAGAAGCCGTCGCGCGAGAGCGCGCCTTCCAACCTCATCATCACCGGTCGCTACATCCTGCAGCCGGAAATCTTCGACATACTTGCTGCGGAGAAGCGCGGCGCCGGAGACGAGATTCAGCTCACCGATGCGATGATCGAGCTTGCCCGAACGCAGCCGTTCTACGGGCTCCAGTTCGCGGGTCGCAGCTTCGATTGCGGCTCGAAGGTTGGTTTTCTTGCCGCCAACATCGCCTACGCACTCGCGCGCGACGACATCGCGCCCGCGGTGCGCGCGGAGCTCACGCGTCTTCTTGCCAACGGCGGGTGAGCCGATTTCCAATCTTCAACACCGCCCGCTCGTTTGTCTCGAGTGCGATCTTCTGGGCGAGCATTCCTAAAGGGGCTCACCTGACCCCGTCGGTTCCAACCTGCGCCAGCCCCGCTTTCTGAATCACCTCGGCCCATTTCTTGACCTCTTGCGTCATTGCGATGTTCTGAGCTTCCACTGTGCTTCCGCCGGGCAACATTCCGTATTTCACCAGCCATTCGCGAAACTCGGGGTCGGTGGCCGCTTCGACCATCGCGTGGTTGAGTAGTTTCAGCACATCGTCCGGAATGCCTCTTGGCGCAGCCAAGGCTTGCCAGGTTTTGACAACGAAGTCGGGGTAGCCGCTTTCCTTGATGGTTGGAACAAATGGCAGTAGAGGGCTTCGCCTTACCCCGGTTGTGGCGATGATCTTGATCCTGGTGTCCCCGGCAACCGGCTGAAAGCCGGCAAAATAGTCGACGCCGACGTCGACATCACCGCGGATCAAGGCAGTGATCAGGTCGGGCACCGCCTTATAAGGAACGATGACCGCGTCGATCCCGGTCGTCTGCTTGAAAAGGTGCGCAGTCAGGTTCTGCGTGCTGCCCGGATTGATCGAGCCGAACGTGAGTTTCCCCGGATCCTTGTGCGCCATCGCCACTACGTCCTGCACGCTGTTGAACGGCGAGTTCGCCCCGGTTGCGAACAGGAGCTCGTCTAGACTGGAAATCGTTGAAATCTGGGTGAAATCATTCAGGATATCGAACGGCTTGGTTTTGAACAGCGACATGCTGATGGCCATGCCGCTACCGCAGAAGAACAGCGAATAGCCGTCGCGCGGGTTGGCCAGTGCAGCCTTGGCGGCGACGCCACCGCCGGCGCCGGGGCGGTTCTCGAGCACGAGCTGCTGGCCCAGCCGCGGCGCGAGCTTTTGCGAATACAAGCGCAAGGTGACGTCGCCAAGGCCGCCCGCTCCATAGGGCACGTAGATCGTCACCGGCTTTCGCGGATAGCCGGGTTCTGCGCACGCAGGCGCCACCGTTAGCGCCCCGCTCGACGCGACGAGCGCGGCTACGATGAGGAGCTGCGATAGGTTCGATGGACGTGATGTGTTGCCTCGCCGTGAGGCTGACGGTTCATGCTGGAGAGCTGGCATGTCTCGAAAAGCTCCCAAGACGATCAAAGATCAGCGCTATGCTAGCGCATCTATCCGCCCACACGATAGCGAGGGACCATGACGCTGATGCTCTCCAATGAGGACGTGGAAAAGCTCCTCACCATGGAGAATTGCATGGATGCGCTGGAATATGCTTATGGCGAGCTTGGGCGCGACCAGGCGGTGATGGGCCCGGTCATCCGCGTGATCTCCCCGGTCACGGCCAGCGACGCACCACGGCCGGGTGGGAGGCAATTGTTCTACGCCTACGCGTCGATGGCGGCGGCGCTGCCGGGTTGGGACGTTGCCGCTAACCGGCAGGATTCCGACCTTCTCGACTACCAACCGACGGCGACTGGTGTCCGCCTCGTCCGAATTCCGGCCTCGCCGGGCGAGACATATTGCGGCTTCATCCTGCTGCACCGGGTATCGACCGGCGAGCTACTTGCGGTCATCCAGGACGGCCTCATGCAAAAGACGAGGGTCGGTGGCCTGGCCGGCGTGGCGTCCAAGTATCTCGCCCGCAAAGACGCCGATATTCTGGCGGTGATTGGTTCCGGCTGGCAGGCGACCGCGCAGGTCGAGGCGCATTGTCGCGCGCGGCCCTCGATCCGTGAGGTCCGCGTCTACAGCCCCAACGAAAAGCGCCGTGAGGCCTTTGCTATCGAGATGGCAAGCAAGGTCAAAGCAAAGGTGAAGACGGTCGCCAGCGCCGAAGCGGCTGTGCGGAGCGCGGCCATTGTAGCCACCGCAACCAACTCGATTGAGCCGGTGCTGTTTGCGTCCTGGCTCGAGCCCGGAATGTTCATCACCTCTGTCAAGGAACTGGAGTTTGAGGACGAGGTCTATGCCCGCTGTGATCTTCTCACCGGCAATCGGCGCGGACCGACTTGGTCGCGTTACGTGGTCGGTGGATCGCAGACCGTCGTCGAGCAGGGGCGTGAAATATGGTACCGCTGGTCCCAGCAGCAATGGAAAGCGGTGCGGTTGCTAGGACGCGTCGTCGCCGGACGGGAGCCGGGGCGTAGCAACGACAAGCAGATTATTGCATTCATGAACCAGGGTGAGGGAATGCAGTTCGCCGCGGTCGGCCGCAAGCTCTACGACCTCGCCCGCGAGCGAGGCCTGGGCGTCCGCGCGCCGCTCGAATGGTTTCATCAGGACAAGAAATACATTCCATAGACGATTGCGAAGACTCTGCAGCTCAACTCTGACGAAGGCCCGCAGCATGACGCTCATCTTGAACAACGACGAAATCACACAGCTGCTGCCAATGGCGGACTGCCTCGGCCAGCTGGACGCGGCGTATCGCGATCTCGGAGAAGGCAATGCAATCAGTCGAACACGAAGCGACATTTACGGACCCATCCACGACACCGGTCGATATGTGTTCAAGACCATGGATGGGATGGTGCCGCGTTTCGAGGCCGCAGCCGTGCGTCTCAACTCCGACGTAATCCGTTGGGGGGCTGGACCGGGAGGCATTCGAAAGGACAAACAAAGGACAGCGCCGGGAGAAAAATTCGTCGGTCTCATCCTGCTGTTCAGTACCCGCAACGGCGAACCCCTGGCGATCATGCCGGACGGCGTAATCCAACGCCTGCGCGTGGCCTGCACCAACGCGTTGGGAGCTAAATACATGGCTGCACCTAACGCTTCGGTTTACGCACTTATCGGGTCCGGCTGGCAGGCAAGCGCCCAGGCCACGGCGATGGCGCTGGTCCGCCCCCTCAAGGAAATTCGCATCTACAGTCCAACTCCAGCCAAGCGCGAGCGGCTCGCGACCGAGCTCAAGGAGCAGCTCGGCATCGACGTTCGCGCCGTTGACGACGCGCGTACTGCGGTGCGCGGCGCACATATTGTCGGAACCGCTACCAACAGCCTGACTCCCGTCTTGGACGCTGACTGGCTGGAGCCGAACGCTCACGTGACATGCGTGAAGGAATTGGAGTTGGATGATCGTATTCTGGAGCGTAGCGCGCAGGTTATCGTGCACACGCGATTGGGGAGGCCGGCCAATTACATCATGGGGAAAGGCGACGAACCGATCTACGACCACGATCCGAAAGAGGGCCTGGCAGAGGATTTGCAGAAAATTCGCGGGGCGCGCAAAAGCCGCCTCGATCTTGCAGACCGGCCGGATCTGGGCGAACTGGTCTGCGGACACGTGCAGCCACCTCCGCACGGCGGCATCACATGTTTCGTAAATGTGATTGGGCTTGGCCTGCAGTTCGCCGCCCTCGGGGCCCTTGCTCACCAGAAAGCAAAAGCCAGTGGCATCGGCCGGGAGATCCCCACTGATTGGCTGCTGGAGAACGAGCACCCCTGATGCGCGGGGCTTATCCCGAGAAGCTCATCACGCCATAGCGGAAAGTGAAGAACTGCATGCTGTCATCGCAACGTGAGCTCTTCGACATTCCGGGCGATGTCTGCTTTCTGAATGCGGCGTCATATAGCCCGCTGCCGCTTGCGATAGTCGATGCTGGCCGAAAGGCTGTGGCGCGCAAGGGCCGCCCCTGGTTGATCGATCACGAGTTCGCCTCCAAACAATACGAGCGCGCTCGAAATGCGGCTGCACGGTTGATTAACGCCGACCCAGAGGACGTGGCGCTCATCTCTTCGGTGGGGTACGGCGTCGCGGCAGCGGCAAAAATACTGCCAGTCCCGACCCGTTCGCGCGTCTTAGTTCTGCAGGATGATCATTCCTCTCCAGTGCTGGAATGGATGACGCGAGCGGGTGCCGGTGACTTTACCGTCGAAATCGTGCGAAGGCCCGGCAACGGCGATTGGACGGAAGCGCTGCTATCTGCAATCGCGCGGACCGGAGCGGCTCCAATCGCGATCGTTTCGATCTCGTCGGTGCACTGGT
>DATBYX010000034.1:0-9725 GCA_036513475.1 Xanthobacteraceae bacterium
AGCTCGGCTTCAGGAATGCCGGGTCCGCTGTCTTCGATCCGAAGAACAGCGTGGTTGCGATGACGAAACAGCCCGATATCGATGCGGCCTCCGTCGGGCGTGTGGCCGAGCGCATTATCGACCAAGTTGCGGACAAGTACGGCGAGCGCAGTACCATCAGCGGTCACGAAAACGTGGTCAATACGCTCGAAGCCGAGATCGACCGCGCGCTCCAGAGCGCGCGGCATGAAATCGGCGACGACCTTCTTTGCAATGTTATCGAATGCCGTACGTGGCGCCTTGGGCGCGCGCCCAGCATCGTATTTGGCGAGCGCAAGAAGTTGCTCCAATAGATGAGCGGTGCGCCGGATTCCCGTTTTCAACGCCGAAAGGCGATCGCGACTTTCTTGCGGAAGTTTAACGCGGTCGAGATTTTCGGCCTGGAGGCTAAGCGCCGTTACAGGAGTTCGAAGCTCGTGTGCCGCATCCGCAATGAACCGGCGCTGCTGATCGAACATCACACTGATGCGTTCTAGAAGCCGATTGATCGAAGCAATGAACGGCAACAATTCCTTTGGCATTCCCTCGGTCGGAAGCTTTGCCAAATGATCCGTCTCTTTAGCGTCCAGTTGCGCGGCGAGCACCGCCACCGGCCGAAAGCTGTAGCGAATGACGACACCCACTAGCAGCATAAGACAGGGGATGAGAGCGGTAAGCGGCAGAATGGCTCGCAGCGCAATATCGTGAGCCATCTCGTCGCGATAGTCCCTGGATTGGCTGACAACGACGCGGCTTCCGTCGGGGCGGGTACGGACCAGGATGCGCCAAGAGACCTTGCCCCGCATGAGGGCCTGCAGGCCGTCGGGAATGTTATCAGGCAAGCGCGGCAGACTTGCATCCACTCCAAGCGGCGGTCGCCCTAGTTCTTCGATGATCACGCGCGCTTCGGTATCGACGCCGTGCTCAACCGTGGGTCCGGTCTGTATCCGATTATTGACTGCAAGCGCGCCAATTTGGAGAAGGAAGGCGTCCTGAAACTCGTTAGCTTCATGATAGGCCCAGCGAAACGCCATCGCGCCGGCAGCCAGTCCTGCGAGCAGAGCGATCGCCGCTAACCCGGCATAGAGGCGCCCCCGAAGTGATGCCATCATGAGGGCCGATCAACCATCCAACCGATGCCTCTGACATTCCGTATCGCGTCGGCACCGATCTTCTTGCGGATGGCGTGGATCAGAAAATCGACCGCGTTGCTTTCAACTTCTTCATTCCAGCCATAAATGTGCCGTTCAAGATCAGTGCGGGAAAGAATAATTCCCGGGCGGCTCATCAGCGCTTGCAGAAGCGCGAATTCGCGCGCCGTCAGGCGGCAGATTTCACCGCCGCGACTCACTTCAAAGGAGACGGGATTGAGACTGATGCTCCCGTTGCTCAGGATAGGCGATGCGCCGCTGCCTTGCCGGCGCAGGATCGCGCGCATCCGCGCAAGCAGCTCGCGCGTCTCAAACGGTTTGACGAGATAGTCATCGGCACCGAGATCAAGACCACCAATTCGATCATCAATGCCGTCTCGTGCGGTCACAACGATGACGGGGACCGCGCGTCCACCTTTGCGCAGGCATCGCAAGACTTCGAGTCCGTCGATCGCCGGCAGGCTCAGATCAAGCAAGGCGAGGTCGTAGGCTTCAGCTTCCGCGGCGTCGATTGCTGTTTGACCATCCATCACCCAGTCGACGGCGTAGGCTGCGTCCTTCAGGGCCTGCGTGACTGCCGCCCCGATCATGCGATCGTCCTCTACAAGTAGAATTCGCATCATTTACTCTAACGAAAGATGATACCGGCAGCAGACCGAATCCGTTGTGGGAGATGGCGTCGGATCGGATCAATCGGTCGCGTCGTCGTCCGGCTCGTCTTCAAGGGAGGCGATGACCATACTCTTAGTCTGGGTCGACTTTCATGTCGAAAAGGCGGGCATTCATAGGGCCATTACCTCCGGATTGTGCCGTCGTGTCCTTGCTCCGGATATATTCTTAGCGGGAACTTAGCGGGCCGTCGCCACAGGCCCGCCTCAGCCCACATCGCCCTCGGCAAATCGGCGCCAAACTTTTTTGGATCCTAAGTCGCCCCTAAGTCGGGCTGGCCAAGTCACAGGCGCTTGGCAATTCCGGCGCGGTGCGTAGCCGAGGTTTTCAACGAGGCGAATATGGTCAACGATCCCGCGGTTATCGGCCCAAACGGCCTCTTGAACAAAGTGCCAGAGGTCACGCTCGCCTTCTGGATCATCAAGATCATGTCAACGACGGTTGGCGAGACCGGTGCCGACTATCTGGCGGTCCATGTCGGACTCGGCACAACCATCACGGGCGCGATAATGGCGTCGCTGCTCCTGGTCGCTCTGCTTGTGCAGTTGCGGATGCGGCGTTACGTGCCGTGGACTTACTGGCTGACGGTGGTTCTTGTCAGCGTCGTTGGTACCCAGATCACCGATGCGCTCACCGATCGCCTTGGCGTTAGCCTTTACGTCAGCACCGCTGTCTTTGCGGCGACGCTGGGCACCACGTTTGCAATTTGGTATGCGACCGAGCGAACGCTCTCCATTCACACGATCATCACTACGCGCCGCGAGTTGTTTTACTGGGCGGCCATCCTTTTCACCTTCGCGCTTGGTACGGCAGCCGGCGACCTCGCGACAGAGGCCCTCGGCCTTGGCTTCAACCTTGGCGTCATCGTGTGTAGCGCGCTGATCGCGGCGATTGCAATCGCCTATTGTCTCGGCGCGAACGCTGTTCTGACGTTCTGGCTGGCCTACATCCTAACGCGACCGCTTGGTGCGTCGCTTGGCGATCTGCTGTCGCAAGCGCGCGATTATGGCGGCTTGGGACTTGGCACCATTTACACAAGTCTGGGTTTCCTGATCGTCATCATCGGCCTGGTTGCCTTCGTCAGCGCGCAGGAACGCGACACGCCGTATCTGGTCCTGACGAAAGAGAAAGCGTGAGAATCCCGTCCTCCCATCCACTCAATTCGTTCGAAGACGGCGCGACCGCTATTGCGGAAGGCCAATCACAAAGGAGACGAAGCATGTCCATGCATAGGAAGCTTAGTGTCACGGTCTTGACGGCGATAATTTTTGCGGTGCCTCTGCTTGGTACGGGCGTCCAACCAATAAGTCACTTGGCAATCATCACGCCGGTAGAGGCCGCGACGCCCTCCAAACTCGGTGATCTTTCGAAGTTCAGGGCGATCGTGGTCGACACAAAAGCCCTGGCTGACAAGGGTGACCTCCCTGCCGCAAAGGCGCGCATCAAAGACCTTGAGACGTCGTGGGACGAGGCAGAGGCGGGCCTGAAGCCGCGTGCCGCGCCGGATTGGCACGCCGTCGACAAGGCCATCGATCGTGCTCTGGAAGCGCTTCGAGCGGCTTCGCCGGACCTCACCCAGTGCAAGCAGGCACTGGCCGATCTTCTTACCGTGATGGATCAACCCGGCAAGAACTGACCACAATTCAACACACAACCGTGCGGCCCTACGAAGTTCTTGAGAAAGTACCGTCGCCATCGCGATCCGCGGAATGTTGGGTCTGGTCATGGAGAGAAGAACCCGCCGGGAGCGTCAGTCTTGCGCAGAACCTCAGGAACCGGATTAGCTTGTGCGCTGACTTAATCGAGTCATGCCACAAACGGACGTTAAATCTGCTGCTTTGGAAGTATCGAGAATTAGGAGCGAGAACGATGCCGGATGTCCGAACCGAGATCATTCCCTACCTCTTCTATCGCGACCTTCCCGCCGCGCTTGAATGGCTTGCGCGCGCCTTCGGCTTCACGGAAGAAATGCGTACCGGTACGCCGAGCGGAGGCATGCACGGTCAGATGATGCTCAGTGGTCAGCGGATCATGATGGGACAAGGCGCAAAGCAGTGGGGCATGGCCAGCCCGCACGAAACCGGAATGGCGACCATGGGCGTGTTCGTCTACATCAATGATGTCGATAAACACCACGTACATGCGGCCGCGGCGGGGGCGGAGATCGTGCAGCCACCCCATGAGCAATCCTACGGCAGGACTTATACCGTCCGCGACCTCGAGGGCCATCCTTGGTTTTTTACCACGCCGTCTCGATAGTTTATAGCGGTTTAAACGAGAGCGGCCCGACTTGACGCTGATCGCGCTGG
Source organism: Xanthobacteraceae bacterium (assembly GCA_036513475.1). Classification (GTDB taxonomy): domain Bacteria; phylum Pseudomonadota; class Alphaproteobacteria; order Rhizobiales; family Xanthobacteraceae; genus VAZQ01. The sequence goes on from DATBYX010000034.1 coordinate 4,148, forward strand.
CCGACTTGGTGATCGAATAACGCGCTGTTTGCTGCAGTGCATGAGTCTGCTTGTGGCAGATATTGTTGCAAAAGTCTTTTTGCACTCGTGATCAAAATTTCTTTTGGCTGTACACACGATTTTCGTGTAAAGATACGGGGGACCTCATTGCGTGAAGATACCTGAATCGGGACGGTGATCTCTGCTGATGCCCACAAAATGAGCCAGGAAGGAGCGACAAGTTTTGCACTGCTCCTCAGTTATGTCTGAAGGGCGCTCCGGATGTCTCCTGCGATGGCGCCAACAAGAACACCTTTAAGCAATTCCGCATGACCCCGCATGCGAGCAGCGAGCGCTTGATCTTCGAAGTGAAGCGGAAGCAGGGATACGGCGTCGCGTAGCGCTTTGATGACAACCTCGAAGTCGGTTGTGGCGAGTTGATCAAACGCGGCCCGAAGCTCCGGCCATTCGGAAAAATCGGCCTGTTCGAGCGCGATCCGTAACGAAAGCGTCCAGGAAATAGAGCGATGCTAAAGCCGTTGCCGAGCAGAAGATGCCGTTTTCCGGAATCGGAAAGCTCGAGAGTCTTCGGCGAAGGAGATTACAGCCATTGGCTAAATCCGACCGTCGCTAATTTGCGTGATGCGGTTGTCAGCGACGATAGCGTGATTGTGTATTCAGGGTAATCGTCCATGCCGGCCTATTCGGTTTGATGGACGATTCCTCGATTACAAACCTGTATGGGAGCTTGTCATCTTCGTACTTTTGGACAACCGACGCACGCGGATGCCTGCGCGACGGCGCTCGGACGCTCACACAGTGCGCGAAGGGGGCCCGTAGTGGATCAAGTTTTTGACTTAACGCATTGATTTTGCTTGTGCCGGGTGAGGGATTTGAACCCCACGGCCTGCGTTTTACAAAACCGCTGCTCTACCACTGAGCTAGCCCGGCTCATCACGATGGGATTGCCACGCCTCACGCGGCCGCAACGAGGCGCCGCTCCGCGCTCTCCACCACCATGGGCGTCTCCCAGTCCTGCCGCTGCGGCGGCGCCGCCCAGCGCTTGGTGACCATCGCCACCCAATCGGCCGTGTAGAATGCGCCGGCGGCGGCCTTGCTTTCCCAGAGATAGATGCCGACCAGCGAATGGCCATCGGGCGCGATCCCGTAATATTTGCGGATCAAGCCGGGAATTCCTTCGTAGGTGTGGGCCGTCGCATTGATCGTCTCGATGAGCTGAGCCTTGGACGTGCCCGCAGGCACTTTGAACGTCCACATAACCGTGTGCATCTGGGATCTCCCGCGCGCTCGTCCGAAGCGCTGGGTTTATGGCCGCTTGCAGCGCCCCGTCAATGCAGGGCCGCGCTGCCCTCCGAGCCTTGGCTCGCACCCCTCAGCTGGCGGACTGCGGGTGAGCCTTATTTCGCGGGTCGTCCTTCGCGTCCCGATATTCGAGGCCCAGCGGACCGATGGCCGTAACCTGAGTAACGTACTCACCGGACTTTGCCCAGTGAAAGTGCCAGGTATCGCCCGGTAGAACGATGACGCTGCCGGGTGGATACGCCTTGACCTTATCGCCGTCGAATCGATCGCCCAGCCCGATGTAGAAAACACCGGACATGACCGTATAGATTCGATCCTCGGGGTGCTTGTGCGGCATGAGTTTCGCGCCTGAGGGCACTTTGACCCTGACCACGTAAGGTCCGGCTTGGGTGGGTTCTCCAACAAGCACGGCCAGTCGGGCCGACGGCGGAAACGCCGGAAACGGTTTCCAGTCGATGTCTTCCGGCAGAATCGATCTGAAAACGGCTTCGCCTGGCTGGTGGTCTCGAACCATCGGGGTCCTCCAAGTGATCGCTTCCTCGGGTGATGAACAAACAGTCTCCACTACAGCCGTAACTTATCGAGCGTAATCGGTAGGTCGCGCACGCGCTTTCCAGTCGCGTGGTAGACCGCGTTCGCTATTGCCGCTGCAACGCCGACAATGCCGATCTCGCCGAGCCCCTTGATGCCGAGCGGATTGCTGTCGTCTGCCTCATCGACAAAGATGACCCTGATGTCGTGGATGTCGGCGTTCACTGGCACATGATATTCGGCGATGTTGGCGTTCATGATGCGGCCGATCCTGTGATCGATCAACGTTTCCTCCTGCAGCGCCATGCCGATACCCCAGACCACGCTGCCGAGGATCTGGCTGCTCGCGGTCTTGGTGTTCAAAATACGACCTGCAGCAACCGCGCTGACGACGCGCGTGACGCGGATCACGCCGAGCTGCTCGTCGATATTCACCTCGGCAAAGATTGCCGAATGCGCGTTGTGGGCGCGCGCGGGGTCGTCGGTGGGGTTTGTGGTTTTCTCCTGCTCGATGCGGTCGACGTCGCAGTGCCGCATGGCATCTGCGATCGACACCGAACGCGACGCGTCGCTCAGGCTCACCAGCTTGCCGTCCGCGAGCGCGACTTGGCCGGGCGCCATGTTTGCGAGTGGCGAACCGGGCATCTGGTTGGCCAGACGCAACAGCTCGTCCCGGATCGCGTCGGCTGTCGTTGCGATCCCATTGCACACCGAGGCCGCCATCCATGATCCGCCTTCGACAGGCGATTGCGGGAGACTCGAGTCGCCAAGCTTGATGCTGATGTTCTCGAATGGCAGCCCAAGCGTGTCCGCCGCGACCTGCGCCATGATGGTATAGGTGCCCGTGCCGATGTCGGACGTTGCGCACGCGATCTCCGCATGCCCATTGGCACTAAGCACAATACGCACAGTGATCGGCGCCTGGAACGCATCCCAGACGCCGGTCGCCATGCCAAACCCCACGAGGTCGCCGGCGTTCCGCATCGACCGTGGCTCGGGATTGCGCCTGTGCCAGCCGAAGGCCTCGGCGCCCTGCCGGTAGCATTCGCGCAGCGCCTTGCTGCTGAACGGCCGGTCGTTGTTCTGATCGCGCTCAGAATAACATTGCAGACGCAGCTCGAGCGGATCGAGCTTGAGCGCAACCGCAAGCTCGTCCATCGCGGACTCGAGCGCAAAGAGGGCGGTCGCGGCACTTGGACAGCGCATGTCGCACGACGTCGGAAGATCGAGCCGCGCGAGCCTGTGCGCGTATTTTGCATTGGCGCATTTGTAAAGTAGGCCCGACCAGCCGGTCTCCTGCCGGAAGTACTCCTCGTATTGCGAGGTCACGGTGATCGCATCATGCATGATGGCGTCTAGAGTTCCGCCGGTGTTGGCGCCGAGCTCGATCCGCTGAATCATCGCAGGCCGGTAGCCCAACCCGTACATCTGCGGCCGCGTCAACACGACACGCACCGAACGCCGCATCGCGCGCGCTCCAAGCACCGCCAGTACCACCTCGAACTGCGGGCGCAGGCCCACGCCGAATGCGCCGCCCACAAACGGCGACATGACACGCACATCCTCGGGCTTCATGCCGAAGACGCCACAGAGATAATGCTGAACGTTCTGCACGCCTTGAGTCTTGTCGTAGACCGTGAGCTTGCCGTTGGCCTCGTAGATCACGGTCGCGGCAGAAAGCTCCATCGGGTTGTGATGCTCGATTGGAACGTAATATTCGCCGGCGTGGCGCACTGCCGCGGCGGCAAGTGCTTGCTCCGGCCTACCGCGCGTCTTCGGCGGCGTGAACAGCGCCTCGAACGGATTCGTGGGGGCGGGCACCGGAGTGCCGGCCTCGCGCCCACGATACACATCCGTGATGTGCGCATCTGTCTCGTGCTCTACCCGCACCAGCGACGCTGCAAAACGCGCGATCTCCGACGTTTCGGCGACGACGAGCGCGATCGGCTGGCCGTTGAACATGATCCTGTTGTCGTAGAGCGGCCGGAACGGCGAGCCCGCCGGGGCAACCTCATCCTTATAAGCCTGATCGTTGTCCGCCATCGGCGGGCGGTTCTCGTGCGTAAGAACGTCGAGCACGCCCTTGACGCGCAGGGCGGGGCTGGGATCGATGCGTACTATGCGACCCTTCGCGATTGTCGAGGTGACAACGCTTCCGTAAGCAAGACCCGGGAGTTTGAACTCGGCGGCATATTTTGCGGTGCCGGTGACCTTCGCGAAGCCGTCGACGCGGGACGTGGAAGTGCCGATGTAAGGTGCCATGGCTGTGCTCAGACGATTTTCTTGGAGGACTGCGACTGCGGGGTGCCGCGCGCGGCTTGCGTGAGCGCGCGCGCGATACAGCGGCGCGCGAGATCGATCTTGAAGCTGTTATGGCTGTAGCCCTTGGCGTCATGCAGCAGCACATCCGCCGCGCGAGCGAACGTCGCGGCATTGGCAGGCTGCCCGCGCAGCGTGGCTTCGGCCTGCGGATCGCGCCACGGCTTGTGCGCGACGCCCCCAAGCGCGAAACGTCCCTCCTTGATGGTGTCACCATCGAGCTCGAGCCCCACCGCGACAGAAACCAGGGCGAACGCATACGAGAGCCGATCGCGAATCTTCAGATACGTATAGTTCGTGGCGAAGCCTTTCGGCGGGAGTTCCACTGCAGTGATGATCTCGCCAGCGCTGAGGTTGGTATCGCGTTGCGGTGTATCGCCCGGCAGCCGGTGGAAGTCCGCGAATGCGATCGCGCGGTCGCCGGACGCGCCGCTAACATGGACCTTCGGCTCCAAGATCGCGAGCGCCACGCACATGTCGGATGGGTGCGTCGCGATGCAGGCCTCACTGCTGCCGAGGATGGCGTGCATGCGATTGTGGCCGTCGATTGCCGAGCAACCGCTGCCCGGCTCGCGTTTGTTGCAGGGCGTCGCTACGTCGTAGAAGTAATGGCAGCGCGTACGCTGCAAGAGGTTGCCGCCCGTCGATGCCATGTTGCGGAGTTGTTGCGAGGCACCGGCCATGATCGCGCTGGCGAGAACCGGATAGCGCTGTTCGACGATAGGGTGATAGGCGAGATCGGTGTTGCGTACGAGCGCCCCGATACGCAGACCGCCGTTCGGCATGTTTTCGACCTGCTTCAGCGGCAGCCGGGTGATGTCGATCACTTTTGTCGGTCGTTCGACATCCATCTTCATCAAATCGATTAGATTGGTGCCGCCGGCAACGAATTTCGCATTTGGATCATCAGCGATCCGGCTCACCGCGTCCCTAACATCATTGGCGCGCGCATATTGGAAGGTAATCATGATCGCCCCATCACTTGCTGGATCGCCGCGACAATGTTGGTGTAGGCGCCGCAGCGGCAGATATTGCCGCTCATGAGTTCGCGGATGTCCTCCGCGGTTTTTGCCCTGCCCTCCGCGATCAGCCCGGCCGCCGAGCAGATTTGCCCCGGCGTGCAGTAGCCGCACTGAAACGCGTCGTTCTCGATGAACGCCTGCTGCAGCGGATGCAGCGCGCCCTTGGCCGCGAGACCCTCGATCGTGGTGATCTGCGCGCCATCGTACATGACGGCAAATGTCAGGCACGAATTGACGCGCCGCCCGTCAACGAGCACGGTGCACGCCCCGCACTGGCCCTGATCGCAGCCTTTTTTCGTCCCCGTCAGGTCCAGATGCTCGCGCAACAGGTCAAGAAGCGTCGTGCGGGAATCGAGGACGAGGGCATGACGCGTCCCGTTGACGGTCAGGCTCACTGAAGTCGT
>DATBYX010000035.1:0-4067 GCA_036513475.1 Xanthobacteraceae bacterium
CGGGCGTTGCAAAATGCGAGGCAAGAACCGGCAAGTAGAGGCCGACCAGAATGCCTGTCGCGGTCAGCACTATGCCGAGAATGAGCACCAGCTCCATGGCTATGCAGGCTCGTAAGCGCCCCTCTCATTGCTCCATGCGCACCGACTGCACGTCGATATCACGGGGAGGGTCAATGCGATAGGATCGCAACCTCCTGTCCCAGCTTGCGATTCGTCTTGCCACAACACAGCCGAGTCGACTCCTTAAATTTTGCAACCCCGAGCGGAGCCAAAACTTCCCCTCAGCTGTAATGTAGTTCTGCACGTTGCCAAAGCGAAAGTAGTTTATGACCACGCCTCCAAAAGCGTGGTATAGTTGCTCAATAGGCACCCTTGCTTGGCAGAGGCACCGTGAGACCTAGCGTTGGGCGGCGAGAGTTCATAAGCGCACTCCGCAGTACGGGTGCGATATGGTTGTTTGCGGGACACGCCGCGTTGTCCATCGCTTTGACTTCTGCCTCTTATGCGGCAGGCTACCCCGATCGCGCCGTGAAGGTCGTCGTGCCATTCCCGGCTGGTGGTGTGACCGACATCGCCACGCGCGTGATCGCGCAGAAGCTCTCGGAGCGCCTCGGACAACAGTTCTATATCGAAAACATTGGTGGTGCCGGCGGCAACCTTGGTATGGCAAACGCTGCGCACGCAGCTGGAGATGGCTACACCATCTTATTCGCGTCATCGAGCATTGTGGTGAATCCAAGCTTGTACAAGCAAGTTCCATTTGAGGTAGAGAAGGATTTCATCCCGGTTACCAAGGCGGGAGCCTCGCCGAACTCCTGGCTCGTCAACGACGTTTTTCCAGCCAAGACGATGAAAGAACTGATCGACTTGATGAATGCCGATCCAGGCAAGTACAGCGTGGCTTCGCCGGGTAACGGCACGACACCATCGTTATCGATCGAAATGCTCAAGCAGAGCCTCGGGGTCAGGTTCGTGACCGTGCCGTTCGCTGGGGGCGGACCCATGATCCAGTCGCTGCTCGGGGGTTTCACGCCCATTGCGTGCGCCGCCATCGGTAATTCGGTTGCACTGATCAAGCAGGGCAAGATTCGTGCGCTTGCCATAACGACAAAGAAGCACTTGGAAACACTTCCCGATGTCCCCACCCTCGATGAACTCGGCATCAAGGATCAGGAAGCGGAAACCATGACCGGCGTGTTTGTTCCAGCTGAAACGCCGAAGCCGATTGCGGAGCTGCTGCAGACGGAAATCTCGACGATTGTAGGCATGCCCGGAGTCAAGTCACGACTCCAGGAATTAGGAATCGTGCCGGAAGGCGATTCGTCTGCCGATTTTGCTGCTTACGTCAAGAATGAGATCGCGAAGTGGAAACGTGTGATCGAGGTGGGCCAAATTGACAGAATCTGAACTCACCCGCTGATTTCATCGCACTCAGCTGCCCAATGAGGATGTCCGCATATACGGAGAGTTTTGGAGGGCAAGCGGACTGACCAGCATAAGCGCGGGGGTATCATGTTCCATTGGGTCGCGAAAAGGACTCGATTTCAACACGGGTTCAGGCGTGACGCTATTTTGCTCGCGATCACACCGGTTGGCGCAATGGTCAGAGTTCACATTCGGATATGGAAATAACGCGCCTGAAAGCACGGATCAGCGGCCTTGCGTGGCGCATCACACTTCTGCTTGCACCCTCGCTGCTCGCGGCAAATTTTGCGGCGGCGCAGGACTTGGGCAGCGTCAATCCCGAGCCTCTGCCCCCGCTGGCAAACCCTAACGATCCGGCGACGCCGGCCAAGGAACTGTTTGGCCGCAAAACGACGCCGGCATCGCTTGCGACGCATACCATCGGCTTTTATTCCAAGGGTTGCATCGCCGGCGCGAAAGCCTTGCCCCTCGACGGCGAGACCTGGCAGGTGATGCGCCAGTCGCGCAACCGTAATTGGGGGCATCCGAACCTGGTGCGGTTCCTCGAACGTCTCGCCGCTCAGGCGCCGAAGACCGGTTGGCGCGGGCTCCTGGTCGGCGACATGTCGCAGCCACGCGGCGGCCCGATGCACAGCGGGCATTTCAGCCACCAGGTGGGCCTGGACGCCGACATCTGGCTCACGCCCATGCCGGACCGAAAATTAACCCGCGAAGAGCGCGAAGAAATGTTGTCGACCGTGGTGGTTGCGGAGGATGGCAAGGACGTGGACCCCAATGTGTGGACGCCGGCGCACGCCGCCGTAATCAAAGCGGCCGCGAAAGACCCGCAGGTCTCGCGCATCTTCGTCAACCCCGCAATCAAAAAGGCGCTATGCCGAGGCGCCGGCCGCGACCGCGCGTGGCTCAGCAAGGTGCGGCCGTGGTACGGGCACGATTATCACTTCCATGTGCGGATTGTCTGTCCAACGGACAGTCCCAGCTGCACGTCGGAGCCGCCGATCGTGACGGGCGACGGCTGCAGCGGCAGGGAACTCGATCGGTGGTTCACCGATGCCGTCCTGCATCCGAGGCCGTCGCGCATTGCGCCCAAGGAGAAGCCTCCGCTGAGAATGGCCGACCTTCCCGCCGCCTGCCGTCAGGTGCTGTCGGCACCATAGAGCGTCTTCCGCACTCGGCCTCATGATCCCCTGCTACTGCCGGGACGCGGCGAGAGATGATCAGGTGATCGAATAAGAATTGACTTGCTGCGGTGCGAGTTCGCTTGTGACCCGATTCAGACTTGGGCCAGAAATCTCTTGCCGCAGTAGCGAAGCCGGTTTCAACCTCTGTCCAGGCGTTAAACGGGGGTTCGGGTTTTGACCGAAGCGGAAGTGAAGTGTGCACGGCAGCAGTCGTGGATGATTGCCCGATTCGCTACTCGATCACCTCGTCTGCACGGGCTGACATCGTGGGTGGCACTGTGAGGCTAAGTGCTGTGGCAGTCTTGAGGTTCATGACGAACTCGAATTTGGTCGGTTGCTGGACTGGAAGATCGGCGGGCTTCTCGCCCTTGAGAATGCGTCCGACATAGTTGCCGGCCTGACGGAACGTATCGTTGATGTCGGCGCCGTAGCTCATCAGCCCGCCTGCCACGGCCTGCTCGCGGTATGGAAAGCACGTGGCAATCGCATGGCGGACCGCCAGTTCCGCGATCTGCTTGCGTCGATCGTAAAAGCGTACATCGCCGCTGACGAGAAGGGCAGTTGCGCCCTGGAGATTGGCAAACGACTTATCGATCTCATCTTCGGTACTGGCTTGAACCAAAACGAGGTCTAGCCCAAGCGCGTGTACCGCCTGTTGCGTATCACTTTTCTCCAGCTCAACATTCGCATTTTTCGGGTTCAGAAGTACAGCAAACACTTTGGCGTCAGCAACCAACTGATGCAGCAACTCTGCCCGCTTCGCGGCAAGCAAATTACCGAAGAAGGTTTGCTCCCGTAACATTGCCTCCTGGGCGGTTGAGGCTGAAGGACAAGTCCGTCTTTAACAGGGTCGCTGCCGAGAGCGAAGACGATCGGAATCAATGTAGTCGCCTGCTTGGCGGCGAGGGCCGCGACGGGTGTCGTTGGGGCGATCACGGTTACCTGACGGCGAAGCAGATCGGCGACAAGCGTCGGCAGTTGATCGTATTGGCCGTTCGCCCAGCGATATTCGATCGTGACGTTCTTGCTCTCGAAATAACCGCTCTCGCCGAGTCCTTGCCTAAATGCCACCAGAGGGCGAGAGAGCCCTTCTGATGAGCCACCACTCAAAAACCCGACTACCGGCATCGCCGACCGCTGTGCACGTGCGCCGACCGGCCAAGCAGCCGCGCCGCCCAGAAGGGTGATGAACTGGCGCCGTCTCAAACAATTGATCCGCATGTGCCCCCACCGGTTCAGGACCGCAGCGCATCCTACCCAAAATTGCATATCATGGTCAGGGGGGTCTGCGGTGCGTTTCGCAGTACGGGATGTCGGGTTCTGCCGAGTAGGCCCGGGGAATTTCACCCCGAGCCTCTCACAGAACCGGACTTGACACTCTCGCGTCATCCGGCTCGTGCCACCGCGCGAAGGCTGCCGCCTTCCATTGAACATCGGGTTCCTCCCGTTGCCGGTTGACCC
>DATBYX010000036.1:0-2328 GCA_036513475.1 Xanthobacteraceae bacterium
ATGATGAGGGACTCGCCGCCGTATATGAATATCTGAATCACTCTCCCGATTCCTGATACCCGCTCTCGTTGGCGAAGCGGAACAGTGCGCACCAGTACCGGTGAAAGGGCGTCACGGGCTCACGACATCCAACCTTCGGCGATCTAACTCGTTCGCAGTATCGCAGCGAACAAGAGAACAAGAAGGGTCACACGATGTGCGGAATAGCCGGTGGGTGAGTACGATGGCGATCTCCGAGCAAAGCGCGACAGCAAAACCACAGAAATGTTCACGATCCGGGCGCCATCAGTTTTCTTAAATGATGGCCAACGGCACGCGTTTATCGCGTTTTGTGGATCAGGAAAAGCAGAGAAATGACAGATATGATCGAGCGAACACTGAACCGGCCTGGGCAACAACTGCACAGCTATTCAATGCCGGGCGACGGCAATTGCGCTGCCACAAAGGCGCTCTCGGCGAAGCCGGTCGACCATAGGTCGCCGCCGACTTACACGGACTTCGAAGAGACGGGGACCACCGCCTCGGGAGGAGAAAGGTCAATGAAACTCTTCTGGTTAGCAGGCTTCTTTGCGTCCATTATTTCGCCGCTGCATGCGCAGGAGCGAAAGGAAGTTACCATCACGCCGTTGTTGTCCTCCACAGTCATCGCTTCAAGACGAGCAGAACAGCAGGAATCTTCACGATTAATCGCTCTTGTCTCCCCAAATGACATCCGACAGCTCGCGAAACGGTATCGCGTTCGTTTCGCCAGACAAGGAGAATGAAAGATGGGTAATCTGACGAGTACTGGGCCGACCTATTCTTGCGAAGGCGAAATGTGGCCACGCACCGATCTCATCGATCTGCTCGGCATTATTCACCCGATCATCCAAGCGCCGATGAGCGGCTTTGGCGGGCCCGGATTAGTTGCCGCCGTCTCAAACGCCGGCGCGCTCGGCTCGCTTGGTTGTGGTGCATTGCCGACGCAGACTGCGCGGGACCACATCCATGAGATACGTCGGGCCACTAACCGGCCATTTAACCTGAATTTCTTCGCACACCGGGCTCCGCGCATTGATGCAGATGTGGCTCGTCGCATGCGAGAGCGCCTTGCTGTCTATTATGACGAGCTCGACCTGGGTGCCGTGCCACATCCTAGTGATCCATTGCCGCTTTTTGATGAGGAGCGGCTTCAGCTTGTGCTCGATTTGAAACCGCCAGTGGTCAGCTTCCATTTTGGTCTGCCGCCCGCCGACAAGCTACAGCGCGTGAAGCAGACGGGAGCCGTTGTGCTGAGCTCGGCGACGACCGTTGCGGAAGCCCGAGAGCTGGAGGCGAAAGGCGCCGATGGCATCATCGCCCAAGGTCTTGAGGCAGGCGGGCATCGTGGAACCTTTACCGCGGGCGATGGCGCAGGCTTGATTGGCACCATGGCGCTCCTCCCTCAGGTCGTCGATGCCGTACGCGTCCCGGTTATCGCTGCCGGTGGCATTGCAGATGGTCGCGGTGTCGCTGCCGCGTTCGCTCTTGGAGCTAGCGGGGTTCAGATTGGTACCGCATTTCTGGGATGTCCAGAAACCGTAGTCCCGGCTGTCTACCGCGAAGCCCTGCATCAGGTCGCAGACGAAGACACCCGACTCACGCGGATCTTTACAGGGCGACCCGCGCGCGCCTTGCGCAATCGATTGATAGACGAGCTGGAGGATGCGGAAGCCCTTGAATTTCCGGCTCAAGCGAGCCTGACAAAAGCGCTGATCCAGACCAAGACCGGTTCGGCGTGCGCTGCATTTATGCCCCTTTGGGCGGGTCAAGGAGCGCCGCTGACCCGCAACTTACCTGCGGCAAAGCTCATCGACACACTGGTATTAGAGACTCGGGGTCGTCTGACGAGAATGTAGTTTGAAGCGCGCGCCTTCCAGGACGGCAAACATCACATGAGTGATCAACTCGCCGTGATCGAGGCGCATACGTTGAATTGCCGCAGGCGGTCTCCTATGTGGTGCGTCTCTCTTGAGATTGAGATCCAGGCAATAAAAAATTATTGTTCCGCCGGCTCGCCGCCAGCAGCAGGGAGAAACGACGAGGTGATCGTCACAACCAACCATCGGAACAGGTCGTCTCATGGACGGATTTATTCGCTCAGACCAGCACCGAAGCTCTTCCATGACAGGGCCCTCTCGGCCTGAATTGGTCGCCAGTGAGCTGCCCACGGTCGACTTTTCTCCGGCCGAAATCGTCCGTTATCGAACGGCACATTGGCGCGGCGTCCAGGCGAACACCGTGCAGATCATCAGCCATGAGCCTTTCGAGTATAGCTTCAGGCAGGAATACCACCTTCTCATCGCGGTC
>DATBYX010000037.1:0-2088 GCA_036513475.1 Xanthobacteraceae bacterium
TAAGTGGCGACAGTTGGGGTAAATGTGTCAAGTTTTTGGGGCGAGTTGAGCTTGTTCGATCCATGCATTGACCTGTGTGTCGAGTTTGTCGAAGGCGCGCTTGAGCGGGGCATCGATGGCGGGCAGGCTTTGAAGCGCGGCAGCCAGACCCGGGCGCAAGATGCGATTGTATGTGCGGGTGAAGAACAGGGCCAGCCGCAAGCCGAATTCAGTGACCCGATAGCGGAAGCTGTTGGGTAGGCGCTCGATCAAGCCATGAAGGCGTAGGCGGCGAAGCTGATAGGTGATGGCGCCTTGCGAGATCGATTGCGGATCGCATCCGGAGAGGATGGCGAGATGGTGGCGCAGATCGGCGCAGCGGAAGCCGTTGGCGAGCAGCCGGAACGGGATGAGGGCATGCAAGAGCGACTGGACGCGCGCATCGGCGAAACGGAGTCCCGAGGCGCGCTGGCGGCCCGCCGCGACCGGGCCGTTGATGGTCTGGAAGGTATCTTCGGTGAGCATGCAGTCGTGGCTCAAGCGCTCCACGTCGAGCAGCCGCCGATTGGCCGCAAAGCCGATCGCGCGCAGCTTCGGCAGATTGTGCAGGCGCTTGCCGATGCCGAAGTCATAGGTGTTGTTGATGGTCGTCTCGGTGCGCAATGCCCGATTTTCCTTGTGATACTGCTTGATGCGCGCGTTCTTGTAATAGACGTTCAAGGACGGGGTGACGTCCTGGGTGAGGATACGGGTGCGGAACCGCCCCGGCGTCCGGCGATTGATCTTGCGATTGAAGATCAGTTGGACCTCCTCCGGCCGGCCGAGATCGAGATTCTCACGGATCACTTGCTCGAAGAACAATCGGCCGTGCACCGGCCGGTCGAGCACCTGCGTCAAGGAGAACTCGGCCTGCAGGATCGAGATGTCGTAGCGGTAGCCAGCTTGGCGATCCGCACCGGTGAAGGGGTGCGGGAGCAGGCGCAGCCATTTGCGCAGAAAGCCGTCGATCTTCTCCGCCGAGAGGCCGTCGCAGATCTTCTGCAGCCGCGCGGGGGCGGCACAACTAAGCACGCCATTGTCCAGCGCCTCGAAGGCGATGCCTTCCTGCACGAGTTGGCACTTAGCGTATTCATGGCCGTTGAGGTAGAGCTTGGCATTGAACGGAAAGTAACTGCAGAACTTGAGGAAGAACGGACCGAAATTGTGGTCGACCGCGTAGATGTAATAGTGGTTCACCATCGCGGTGGACCGCACGATCCACGGGTAAGGCTGGCCGGTCTTCGGGTTGCGGCGCTTCTCAGTGCGGAACACCGGCGTCTTCTCCTGCGCCTTGCCGACGAAAACCATGCCCTCTTCCTTGCGGAATTTGCGCAGATGCTCCTTCATCACGGCGTCCTTGCGCTGCCCCTTGCGAAACTGCACGAGCGGTATCTCGTGCTGCGCCGTGAACCTCTCCAGCTTGGCCACGAAGGCGCGGCTCATCGGCTGCATCAACGCCGCAGACGGCAACGGCTGCCCGCGATGCTGGCGGAAGAACCCCACGATCCCCATCTCGTGCTGCAGCCGCGGCACGAACACGTTGAGGTACATGCGGTCGATCCCCTCGAGCGACAGCTTCACATGATGGCTGAGGATATCCGCCACGCTTTGTGCTATCATCACCCCGGCTCCGGTCGTGCGGTTATGCCTCTTGCAGGCGTCTAGACCGTCCATCGGTCCAAACTGAGCTTGGTTCTACCAAAGCTCGTCATCAACCGCCGATCGGAGCCACAATGTCAACGACCTACCAAGTCCAGGCCACCAACCCTCACCGTGGCTCCACCTCAGACCCGGCCTATCCCATGCCTCGTCGGTCTGAGGCCGAGCCTCGCTAGAATCTCTCGATTCCGGCGCAACGGCGGCCCGGCGGACGACTAACGGATTCTTAATTTATTCGGCGCGCTATCGATGACCGGATTGTGGGTATCGATCAATGTCCAAAGCCGAACCTGAGCAACCGCCATCGGAGGCCCGAACGACGTCCCGTACGACCGTGCGTCGCATTGGTTGGCTGTCCAAGACAAAGGGCGAGAACCTGCGGGAGTGCGTCGTTTTTGACGAATCTGAAAA
>DATBYX010000038.1:0-3940 GCA_036513475.1 Xanthobacteraceae bacterium
TTCCGGCGGGAATGAGGGAGGGCGTAAGCTCCGGCATTGCGAGGCGGAGCGCCGCGACCTGCTCGGAAGTAAATGCGATGTAGCGGACCTTCTCCTTCGCCTCGAGCTCGATGAATGCCGGAAGCGGCACGCCGCCTGCCCCTGCAATCACGTCGAGCTCACGCCGTTGCATCTGGGCAGCAAGCTCCTCCCACTCTCCGAACAGGAACTGCACGGGGATCTTCAGCGTGTTGAAGAACTCCGGAATGTAGGCGGCCGAGGTTCCGCCGCGCGGACCGATGCCCACGCGCTTGAACCCCATTTCGGAGACTGCACGCAGACCGGAGTCCTCGAGGACAATCAGCTGGAACGGCGTGTCGAACATGGGAAAGACGACCCGCATGGAGCGCGCAGGCCGCTTGCCGGCCCATACCCCGGTGCCGTTCCAGGCCTGCAGCGCAATCCCCGTCGTGACGAATCCGAGCTTCGCTTCACCCGATTCGATCAGCTCGATGTTCTGCACTGGACCTTCGGTGGGCAATCGCATCACCGGAAGCGAGAGAGCCCGGGTCAGAAGCCTGGCGAGGCCTTCGCCATAGACATAGTAGGTCCCGCCGGGAGCGCCGGTGCCGATCGCGAGATGATCAGGCCAATTTGGCTCACCGGCGTGCGTTGGGTCTGCCCACGGCATCCCCGCGCAGATCAGGAGAGCAATCAACGAGGAGCGCATGGAAACTTTTCCCCTCCGCTACGCTGGCAGCGCCTGTTCGGGCGCCTCCGCCTCAAGCTCGGTCTCCTTTTCGAGATGCGCGCGCATTCTCTCCTCGTCGAGCGCGTCTTCCCATTTCGAGACCACAATGGTGGCGACGCCATTGCCGACGAGATTCGTCAGCGCGCGCGCCTCCGACATGAACCGGTCGACTCCCAGGATGACTGCGATGCTCGCCACCGGGATGTGGCCGACGGACGACAACGTGGCTGCCAGCACGATGAAGCCGCTGCCGGTCACGCCCGCGGCTCCCTTTGAGGTCAGCAGCAGCACCGCGATGATCCCAAACTGTTGCCAGAGCGTGAGCTCGGTGTTGGTCGCCTGCGCCAGGAAAACGGCGGCCATGGTCAAATAGATGCAGGTGCCGTCAAGATTGAAGGAATAGCCGGTCGGAATGACGAGTCCGACCACGGATTCCTTGCAGCCGAGATTCTCCAGCTTGGTCATCATGCGCGGCAGCACCGATTCCGAAGACGAGGTGCCGAGCACGATCAGCAGCTCTTCCTTGATGTATTTGATGAATTTCCAGATGCTGAACCCGGTCAGCCATGCAATCCCGCCGAGCACGACGAAGATGAAGACGAGGCAGGTGGCGTAGAACGCCGCCATGAGCTTGCCGAGCGAGACCAGCGTGCCGATACCATATTTCCCGATGGTGAAGGCCATAGCCCCGAAGGCGCCAATGGGGGCGACCTTCATGATGATCCCGACCACGTTGAAGAGCGCGTGTGATATCGTATCGATGAGACCCAGCAGCGGCTTGCCGCGCTCGCCCAGCATGGAGAGCGCAAATGCAAACAGGATGGCGAAGAACAGCACTTGCAGAATCTCGCCTTCGGCGAAAGCCCCGACGATGGTGTTAGGAATGATGCGCAGGAGAAAGTCGACCGTGCTCTCCTGCCCGGCCTTGGTGGTGTAGATTGCAATCGACTTGGTATCGATCGTCCTGGGGTCGACGTTCATCCCGCTGCCGGGCTGGAGGACATTGATGATGATGAGCCCGACAATGAGCGCAAGCGTCGTGGTCACCTCGAAATAGATCAGCGCCTTGAAGCCGACGCGCCCGACCTTCTTCATGTCGTCCATGCTGGCGATGCCGTGCACGACGGTACAGAAGATGATAGGTGCGATCATCATCTTGATCAGCTTCACGAAGCCGTCGCCGAGCGGTTTCATCTGCTCGGCCACTTGCGGATAGAAATAGCCGAGCAAGACGCCGATAACGATCGCGGTCAAGACCTGGAAATAAAGATGCGTGTAGATCGGCTTGCGTGGTGCTGCAATTGCGGCGGTAGCCGCTGTGCTCGCCTGCATAGCGTTCTCCCTTTTTCCCGGCGCCCTCGGCGTGAGGCCGCGCGCTGTTCTTGTTTTTGCGGGCGCGCGCGCCGCTGTTTTTCTATCACGCCGTGTGCAAGCCGGCAGCTAAAAAATTGCGACCGGAAAAAAGGAATTCGGTCGCGGCTGGGCAGCTCGCACGTTGGCGCTTTTAACGCTTGCGCTGCAAGAGCCTTAAGAGGGAATCGTACGCCACCGAACTACACAGCTGCTCATACGCTCTGCACGTTGGGACATGATCAGGAGATATCAGCCATGTAGCGGATTTAAGAATCCGCTTGCGTATCAGATAATGGCATGGCGCACCTTGGCCGATACCCATTCGCTTAGCACCACGGTCGCAACAACCCGAGTACGGTGGATTCGCGGATGTTGATGTCCCATCGGAACACCAAGACCCCGGCAAATGCCGGCATTACCTGAGGAACGATGCCGTAGGCCGTCACTTGCGCGTTGCTCGCTCCGGTCGCGCGCACCGCTTCGACTTGGCTCGCATCGATCTCTTCGATCGCCTCGTAGAGGAGCTTGGCGCAGAAGCCGATCGAGCGAAGCCCTATGGCCAGGATGCCGGCGAGCACCCCAGGTCCCACGATGGTGACCAGCATCAACGTCCAGATCAAGGAATTGATGGAGCGTGACGACACGATGATAAAAAGGGCGAGCGGCCGCGCCAGGATCGCACTCGGCGTCGTATTACGCGCGGCGCGATATGCGACCGGGATCGCTAGGAGGACGCCGATTGCAGTGCCGAGCGTGGCGATGTTGACCGTCTCCCAAATTGGCCGCCAGAGCTTTGCCATGAAGCTCCAGTCGGGCGGCAGAGCCTCGCGCCCGCCCTCCCCCGTATCCGCAAACAGTAATGCGCAACAACGCAGACGCTACAAGGCCCTTGATGCGACACACGGCGGCGCGCTCCCGGCGCCAGTTTCCTGAGCTAATCAGCTCCCAACCGAGCTTCGCAACTCGGGAAAAACCCCGGGGGACGGGGACGGGGGTCGAAATTTTGGTACGCGGGCTTCATTTCGCGGGCCGCCCGCCGAATTTGTAGACCATATGGTATAATTCCATCGGCGCGGGGGCCGAAGCGATCGAGGCCCGATACATGACCAGTGGCCCGACTGACTGGCACCAGGCTTTAGCCCGCGTGAACGGGCAGCTTGTGCACGGGGAGCAACGGGTGACCACACACGAGTTGCTCACCGTGCATCTCGGCGTTCCCGTGACCGATCCCGCCTGTCGGCGGCTGCGGCGGGTCATGCGCGACCTTGGATGGCGTGGGCCGCGGCTGATGCGTTGGGGCAGGAAGACGCCCGCCAACTGCTCGCCAAAAAGCGAGCGGCGCAAAGGAATCAGATTGTCCCACAAACGCCGCTTCGCCGATGCATCGACCATGTTGCCGCCTGGTCGTGCTCGCCCTAGACCAGTCGGGACAGCAGGATCAGCACGGCGGTGACCGTGATTGCGCCGCCGATGCGAGTTGCGATCTGCGCGAAGGGCATCAGTTGCATCCGGTTTGCCGCCGTGAGAATCGCGACGTCACCGGTGCCTCCCTGGCCGCTGTGACACGCATTAATAATGGCAGCTTCTATCGGGTACATATTGAGCCAGCGCCCGACCAGCGCTCCGATGGTCATCAGCGTCGCCACTGTGCTGACGATGGTGATCAGGTTCGGCAGATTGAACGCGGCCATCAGCTTGTCCCATGGGGTCATCGATACGCCGATGGCGAACAACAGCGGATAGGTGACAGCGGTCGAGAAAAACTTATAGACGGCGAAACCACCCTGCTGCAGATGCGGCGAGACTGCGTGGGTCAACTTGGCAAGAACGGCAAGGAACAGCATGGCGACCGGCGCC
>DATBYX010000039.1:0-2790 GCA_036513475.1 Xanthobacteraceae bacterium
CCCATCTTGGACATCACCTTGAGGATCCCCTTGTCGATCGATTTGATGTAGCGCTTGACGATCTCCTTTTCGTCGAGCTTCTGCGGAAGATCATCCTTCATCGCCACCAGGGTCTCGAACGCGAGATAGGGATTGATCGCCTCGGCGCCGTAGCCCGCGAGACAGCAGAAGTGATGCACCTCGCGCGGCTCGCCGGATTCGACTACGAGGCCCACTGACGTGCGCAGCCCCTGACGGATGAGATGATGATGCACCGCCGCGCAGGCGAGCAGCGACGGCATGGGAATGTTCTCCACGCCCGCGCGCCGATCCGAGAGGATGACGATGTTGACGCCTTCGCGCACCGCGGCCTCGGCGCGCGCGCAGAGGGTTTCGAGCGCGTCCTTGAGCCCCGCGGCGCCCTGCTCGGTCGGCCAGGTGGTATCGAGAATGCGCGAGCGGAAATGGCCGCCGCCGACCTCGGACATCGCGCGGATCTTCTCCAGATCCGCATTGGTGAGGATGGGCTGGCGCACTTCCAGCCGCTTGAGATGCGAGGCGCCTTCGACGTCGAACAGATTGGGCCGCGGCCCGATCATGGACACGAGGCTCATGACCAGCTCTTCGCGGATCGGGTCGATCGGCGGGTTGGTCACCTGGGCGAAGTTCTGCTTGAAATAGGTGAACAGAAGCTTCGGCTTGCTAGACAGCGCCGAGATGGGCGTATCGTTGCCCATGGAGCCGACCGCTTCCTCACCCGCCACTGCCATGGGCGACATGAGCAGGCGGAGGTCCTCCTGGGTGTAGCCGAAGGCCTGCTGGCGATCGAGCAGCGCGAAATTCGAGAGCGGCGCCTGCTCCGGCGCGCCTGGCAAATCTTCCAATACGATCTGGGTGCGATCGAGCCACCCTTTATATGGATGGCTCTTGGCGAGCGTGGCCTTGAGCTCCTCGTCGGGAATGAGGCGGCCCTGATCGAGATCGACGAGGAGCATCTTGCCCGGCTGCAGCCGCCATTTCTGCACGATATCTTTTTCCGCGATGGGAAGGACGCCCATCTCCGAGGCCATGATGATGCGCTCGTCACGGGTGACGAAATAGCGCGCGGGGCGCAGCCCGTTGCGGTCGAGGGTGGCGCCGATCTGGCGACCGTTGGTGAAGGCAATGGCCGCGGGGCCGTCCCACGGCTCCATCAGGGCGGCGTTGTATTCGTAGAAGGCGCGGCGTTCCTCATCCATGAGCGGATTGCCCGCCCAGGCTTCCGGGATCATCATCATCATGGCGTGGGCGAGCGGGTAACCGCCCTGCACCAGGAACTCGAGCGCGTTGTCGAAACATGCGGTGTCGGACTGACCCTCATAAGAAATGGGCCAGAGCTTGTTGATGTCGTCGCCGAAGAGGTGCGACGACACCGAGGCTTGGCGCGCCGCCATCCAGTTGACGTTGCCGCGCAGCGTGTTGATCTCGCCGTTGTGCGCGATCATGCGATAGGGATGCGCCAGCGACCAGGTCGGGAAGGTGTTGGTGGAGAAGCGTTGGTGGACGAGCGCAAGCGCGCTGGCAAAATCAGGGTCGTGCAGGTCGGGATAGTAGGTGCCAAGCTGGTCGGCGAGGAACATGCCCTTGTAGACCACGGTGCGGCACGAGATCGACACCGGGTAATAGCCGGAGAGCCGCCGCTCCTTGCGGGCGTAGATCGCGTTGGAGATCGACTTGCGCAGCACATAGAGGCGCCGCTCGAACTCGTCCTCACTCCTGATCTTGCGGCCGCGCCCGATGAACACTTGCAGGTGCACGGGCTCGGTGGGTTTGACCGATTCGCCTAATGTGGAGCTGTCGGTCGGGACCTGGCGCCAGCCGAGCAGCGTCATGCCCTCGCGCTTGATCATCTGGGCGTAGATGTCGCGGATGATCCGCCGCCAGTCCGGATCGCGCGGCATGAAAAGAACCCCGACGGCGTATTCTCCCGGCCGCGGCAGGTCGAAGCCGAGACGATCTGCTTTCTTGGCGAAGAACCGGTGCGGGATTTGCACCAGGATCCCCGCGCCATCGCCGGCGCGCGGGTCGGCTCCCACGGCGCCGCGGTGCTCGAGGTTGCAGAGGATGGCGAGCGCATCCTCGATCAGCTTGTGCGAGGAGCGGCCCTTGATGTCGGCAATGAACCCGACGCCGCAGGAGTCCTTCTCCAGCGCGGGGTCGTACAGGCCCTGCGCTTCGGGCGCGGCCCATGGGTCGGCAATACCTCCCCCTGCAAGGGGGAGGTCGACAGCGTTTGCTTCGCTTCGAAGCAAATGCTGTCGGGTGGCGGGCAAGCCACGCGCTGCAACGTCCCGCGATGGGGCCTGATCCCCCACCCGGCTCGCTTTGCTCGCCGACCTCCCCCTTCGGGGGAGGTATGGTCCCGCGCTCATGCCAGTTCTCGTACCATTCCCGGCGCGAAAGCGCCGCTGAAGCCGTCCCCTCTGGATTTTTGACGCTGCTGGCGCAGGCTTTCCGCAGCGTGTCGGCACGCGCGGGCCAGCGCCGTTCGCATTCTTCGACGGTCCATCGCCCACGGCTTACGAAAGCGCGTGACCGCACCTATTGGCGATGTGGCGATGCCGCGGCACCGTTCATCACCGCATTCGGATCCGCCGTACAAGGAACAAGACCGGCGACCCTAACTGGGACAGCAATGCTGTCCTAGTTCACCCTGCCAAATTCTACCCGAAATGACAAGGGTTCGCCTACGTGAATCCGCGTTTCCGGGCGAAGTTTCTTCAAATTGTCGGCGCCGCGCGCCGGCGTGCTGTTACCGAAGCGCTGCCGGCG
>DATBYX010000040.1:0-5423 GCA_036513475.1 Xanthobacteraceae bacterium
CTCTTTTTGTCGATTTCCGTCTTCCTGGGGCGTCGATTCGCGTCCGATCGCCTGCGGGTTTTCGCGCGGCTTGCGCCTTTTGCGCTGCTCCAGCTTGCAGCCTTCGCGATATTGCTGTGGTCCGAGGAGGACTGGGCGGCGCAAGCGGCGTTCCTGTTCACCTGGGGCTTTCTGAATTTTTTCTGGCTCGCCTTGCTGTGCCGTCCGGCGACGGCTGCAGCGCTGTCGCTTGCGCTCGTCGTCGTTGCGATCGTGCTGTCTCAGTTCAAGCACGGCGTCGTGATGATGACGCTGACCTTCGTGGATCTCATGCTCGTCGATCGGGCCACCTTCTCATTCCTGATGACCATTTTTCCGGGACTCGCCTGGAAGGTCCTCCTCGCCGTCCTGCTGCTGATTGCAATCCTCGCCGTACTGTGGCGATCCGAGCCATTCCGGACGCGGCGAAGCGTGGCTCTCGCGGGCTGCATCGGCTGTGCCACGGCGCTCGCCATCGTATCAATCGTGGTACCGCTTGAGCGCGAAGATGAGTTTCTTGCGCATCAATATGTCTCGAAGTTTGTTCGCTCGAGCGTGGTCGCCGCAGCGGACCTGCTCACGCGCGGCGTGCTGGAGGCCGATGCAGCGGTCCACGGCGGGTTAAACCTTGCCGGCATGCCGGTGTGCGGACCACCTGCTCGCCGGAAGCTGCCGCACATCGTGATGGTATTCGACGAGTCGAGCTTCGATGCCACCATGCTGCCCGGCGTCATTGTGCCGGAGAATTACAGGGAGCGGTTTCGCTCCTCCGACGGCAAGCTTCGCTCGCTGGTAGTCGAGGGCGCGGGAGGCCCCAGCTGGTACACCGAATACAATATACTCACGGGACTTTCGGTACGTTCCTACGGCCGTTTTGCCGATTCCGTCACGAGGCTTGCTGCCGGCCACGTCAAGCGCGGATTGCCTTATGTCCTGCGCAACTGCGGCTATCGTACCTACACGCTTTATTCCTGGTTCGGAGCTTTTGTCGGTGCGCGGAATTTTCAGACTACAGCCGGAATCGAGCACTTTCTCGATGCCAAGGCGCTACGTACCGGGCCCGCCGATACCGACAGCTTCTTTTACGATCGCGCCGGCGATGTGATCGCGCGGGAGCATGCGAACGGGCCGGTATTTGTGCTGGTCTATCTCGCGATGAACCATTTTCCCTGGACCTACCGCTATCGTCCCGATCTCCTGCCCCAGTGGGCGAATCGGGGGAACCCATCCGAGATCGATGAATATTTGCGCCGCCAGGAGATAAGCCGGAGCGACTATGTGGCATTCAAGCAGCGTCTCGCACGCGAGTTTCCGCAGGACTCTTTTCTGCTGGTGCGGTTTGGTGACCATCAGCCAATGTTTGCCAAGCGCTTTCTGCAGCCGGCACTCGATCCCGCGAAGGTTGCCGAGCACATCCGGGAGCACGATCCCCGCTATTTCACCGCCTATTACGCCTTGGAAGGTCTGAATTTCGAGCCTGCGGACCTTACCTCGGCGCTTGAATTGCTCGACGCCCCTTATTTGCCGCTCGCGGTGCTGGAGGCGGGAGGAGTCCCGCTGGATGGCGCATTTGCAGAGCAGAAGAAAATTCTGAACCGCTGTGGGGGTTTATTCTATCTCTGTGCGGACGGTGCCGAGGCGCGGCGGTTCAATCGCCTGCTGATGAATGCCGGCCTGATCCAGGGACTTTGACCAAAGCATGAGCTCCCGCGTGTCCCGGACGCGCCCGGAGCTGCGAGACCTCGGCATTGCCTCGCCCCTGCCATCCGCAGCAGCGCAGGCCGATAGAGGGCGAGATAGCACCTCGCCCCTATGAAAGGTCCGTGCGCTGCTCATGCTGCAGTGCGCCCGGGACGCGCTTCGCGTCCAAACAAATTCGGGCTTGCGAACACGCCGGCGGTTCCGCTAGAAGCAAGCCGAGCTGAGTTGGCGCGAAATTAACGTTTTCTGCGCAACTCTGCGGCTTGGACATTCTCTGGCTTGTAGACCTAACGAGGGCGATGTGGTGCCGATGGATTGCGAGTTCCGCGCCATCAGCCGGGGGCCGCAAGGCCTTCCCGGGGCTGCCCTCATTATTGGCGGGCTCCTGCTCCTTACCCTCCCCTGAGGGCCGGCCGGGCGGTTTGCGCCTGGGCGCTCAGGGGAAGCGACAAGGACCCGCCGGCGCCCGAGAGAAGGGCGCCAATGACCACCAAGGACCGCATTATGACCCCAGCAGCAAGATCCGAGAAGGATCGCGTTCTCATCTTCGATACCACCTTGCGAGACGGCGAGCAGTGCCCCGGCGCCACCATGACTCACGAGGAGAAGCTCGAAGTCGCCGAGCTCCTCGACCAGATGGGCGTGGACGTCATCGAGGCCGGCTTTCCCATCGCCTCGGAGGGCGACTTTGCCGCCGTCCAGGAGATTGCCAGGCGCAGCAGGAATGCCGTGATCTGCGGGCTGTCGCGCGCCGCATTCAACGACATCGACCGCTGCGCCGAAGCGATCAAGCCAGCGAAGCGCAGGCGCATCCATACCTTTCTTTCGACCTCTCCGGTGCACATGAAATACAAGCTGCAGAAGGAGCCGCAGGAGGTCTACGAGATGGTGATCGCCCAGGTCACCCGCGCGCGCAATCACACCGACGATGTGGAATGGTCGAGCGAGGACGGCACCCGCACCGAGCAGGACTTCCTCTGCCGCTGCGTGGAGGCTGCGATCAATGCCGGCGCCACCACGATCAATATTCCCGACACCGTGGGCTATACCGTGCCCGAGGAATATTTCGCGCTGATCAAGATGCTGCGCGAACGCGTGCCGAATTCCGACAAGGCGCGCTTCTCCGCCCATTGCCATGACGATCTCGGCATGGCGGTGGCCAATTCGCTCGCGGGCGTGCGTGCCGGCATCCGTCAGATCGAATGCACCATCAACGGCATCGGCGAGCGCGCCGGCAATGCCGCGCTGGAGGAAGTCGTCATGGCCATGAAGGTCCGCAATGATGTGCTGCCCTACTGGACCGGCGTCGACGCCACCATGCTCACGCGCGCGTCGAAGCTGGTCGCGGCGGCCACCTCGTTTCCGGTGCAGTACAACAAGGCGATCGTCGGCCGCAACGCGTTCGCGCACGAGTCTGGCATCCACCAGGACGGCATGCTCAAGCACACCCAGACCTATGAGATCATGACGCCCGAGAGCGTCGGGGTGAAACAGAGCTCGCTGGTCATGGGCAAGCACTCCGGCCGCCACGCCTTCGTGCACAAGCTCGAGGAGTTCGGATATCACCTGGCAGGCAACCAGCTCGAGGACGCCTTCGTTCGCTTCAAGGCGCTCGCCGACCGCAAGAAGCACATCTACGATGAGGACATCGAGGCGCTGGTCGACGAGGAGATCGCGCACGCCCAGGATCGCGTGAAGCTGGTCAGCCTCACCGTGATTGCGGGCACCATGGGGCCGCAATCCGCGACCGCGACGCTCGACATGGAAGGCCGCCATCACACCGTGCAGGCGACCGGCAACGGGCCGGTGGACGCGACCTTCAACGCGATCAAGGCGCTCATCCCCCACGAGGCCGTGCTCGAGCTTTATCAGGTGCACGCGGTGACGGAAGGCACCGACGCGCAGGCGGAGGTTTCCGTGCGCTTAGCTGAGAAGGGCAGGGCGGTGACCGCGAAAGGCGCCGATCCGGATACGCTCGTCGCCTCGGCCAAGGCTTACCTTGGTGCGCTCAACAAGCTCATGGTCCGGCGCCAGAAGAGCGGCTCGGAACCGCTCATTGCAGGCCGCCGCATTCATTCCACCGATGTGGGATGAATGGCGTTAGTGGTGGCGCGATCGTCTAGCCGTCTCGGTCGTCATGGCCGGGACGGGAACCCCGTTGCGCTTGCGCAGCGGGGACCCCGTTGGCCCCGGCCATCCACGTCTTGGCCGCGCACAAAGACATGGATGCCCGGAACAAGTCAGAACAAGTCCGGGCATGACGGTGTGAAATGAACGCACGTACAGCAACATGACCGCTTTGTAATGTTGAGTCACAAACCGGTGTCTAACATAACTTTAACTTGCCGCGCGGCGCGTTTGCATTTGTACTGTGAGCGTGGTCGAGTCTGGTGGAGGTAACAACATGTGGAAGGCCATCGTTGCCGGTACGGCGGCGCTCGCGATTGCCGGGACTTCGCTCGTCTATGCGCAGCAGCGCGGGCGCATGGAGGGCGGTGAGAGGTGGCGACCCAACACCGAGGATCTCCGTGCCTTCGGTGAGGCGCGGCTGGCCGCGCTCAAGGCGGGCTTGGTGCTCACCCCCGAGCAGGAGAAGAATTGGCCGGCTTTCGAGCAGGCCGCGCGCGATTTCGGCAAGCTCCGGCTGGAGCGCATGAGCGCCATGCGCAATGCGGCTCCGACCGATGATCCGGTCGAGCGGCTGCGGCAGCGCGCCACAGCCCTTTCCGACACGGGGGCGGCCTTGAAGAAGCTGGCGGAAGCCACAGATCCCCTGTATAAGAGCCTCGACGAGAGCCAGAAGCGCCGGTTCCAGGTGCTTAACCGGTTGGCCGGTCCCGGGCGCGAGGGGCCGGGGCGGGAGCATCGGTGGGAGCATTTCCGTGAACGCTTTGGCGGGCGCGAGGGCGGTCACTGGTTCCACGGGGGTCCGCAGCGAACGGACCGGGATTCTGGAGAAATGGAGCGCTCTGGCGCAGAACGTCTTTAATTGCCATATGTAGGGGCCA
This sequence comes from Xanthobacteraceae bacterium, assembly GCA_036513475.1. Taxonomy (GTDB): domain Bacteria; phylum Pseudomonadota; class Alphaproteobacteria; order Rhizobiales; family Xanthobacteraceae; genus VAZQ01. The sequence goes on from DATBYX010000040.1 coordinate 4,728, forward strand.
ATCCCTTTCAGGGCCAACGCCGGCGGTCGCACTCCCAGCCCCCCGACACGATCGCCGACGTACGGGAGCCGCCGGGTCCCCACCCGGCGGCTTTCCTTTTGCGGGCTCCCTCTCCTAGTAGGGCGGATTAGGCAGCAAGTCGGCTCAACCGACTTGCTGGCGTAACCCGCCGCCTTCCTCGCGCCGTCATGCTGAGGGTGCGAGCGAGCACTAGCGAGCGAGCCTCGAAGCATATAGCGGCGGGGAGCGCGAACGGGCTGTCAGCGCGAGCGGCAGAAGGATGTAGCGATGCTTTCAGTGATCATGCCTGCGCTTGTCGAGTCCTCGCATGATCGAGCTCATCCATGCTCGCGCAACAGGCTCGGTCCACCTCTCCCCCTTGCGGGAGAGGTTCGCCTCCAGAGCTGAGCCTGGCGAAGCGATGGCGGCCGAGTGAGGGTTCGAGCCGCAGGCGGCTTTGCAAGCCGCTCCTTCACGAGCCCTCTCCCTCGACCTCCGTCTGCTCGCGCCTGAAGCCTCGCGTGTCGACAACATTAAAACGCCGCATGCTTGGAAATTTGGCTGCGATGGCTTATGTCTGCGCCCCGTAACGTGAGAATACCTGACCATTGTCTCGGTTGGGGCGCATAGCTCAGTTGGTAGAGCAGCTGACTCTTAATCAGCGGGTCCAAGGTTCGAGTCCTTGTGCGCCCACCA
>DATBYX010000041.1:0-3607 GCA_036513475.1 Xanthobacteraceae bacterium
GTGCGCCTCGGCAACGAGGGCCATACCGACGGCCGTGGTCGGAAAGAGAATGCGGACCAGGAGCGTGTCCACCGCCACAACGCCGAGATTATTGGGCCATCGCCACCCGCGCCCAATGGTCTGGCTTCGTCGGGGTCCGATGAATTCCCAGGCCGCCATCAGGGCAAATACGCCGCAAAACGCGACCAACCGGATATACTGCTCATATGAGAGCAGCGCGTCGCGCACGACCTGATCGCCCTAGTTTGACAAGGATTGAAGTTATCATTCAATCATTTTATTGAATAAGATAAGGTCGGAAGGATGTCAACCCGCAATCCTAAACTTGCGCTGTTTGCCCAGTTCGCCGCTGTCGCCAAATCCCTGGCGCATGTCCATCGGCTCGAACTCTTGGAGCAGCTCGCCCAGGGAGAGCGCAGCGTCGAGGTGCTGGCGGATCGCACCCGGCTGTCAATCGCAAACGCCTCGCAGCATCTTCAGCACATGCGGCGTGCCGGTTTGGTGGCGAACAGGCGAGAGGGAAAATTTGTCTACTACCGGCTTGTCGATGACTCCATTCTTGACCTGCTGGCGGCACTGCGCAGGATCGCCGAGTGCAACCTGGCCGAGGTCGAGCGGGTCATCCGCAGCTACTTTCACAATCGCGACAGCCTGGAGCCAATTAGCCGCGAGGAACTCTTGCAGCGGTCACGCGCGGGAGAGGTCACGATTCTTGACGTGCGGCCGGAAGACGAATTCGCCTTGGGACATCTGCCCGGTGCCGTAAACATGCCGTTGCGCGAGCTTGAAATGCGCCTTGCCGAGTTCGATCCCGCACAGGAGATCGTTGCATACTGCCGCGGTCCCTATTGCGTCCTCTCCTATGAGGCGGTCGCTGTTCTGCGGGCGCGGGGGTTCAAAGCTCGGCGATTGCAAGATGGTCTCCCGGAGTGGCGCGCCGCTGGTCTGCCTGTCGTTACCGTCGCTGCATAGATTTTCCGCAGGGCTGAGTAAGCACGACTGACCCCTTAATGTCTCTTATTGGCACTGGGCCGCCGTGCCGGGATGTCCGCCTTCACGGAGAGTATTGGAGGGTAAGCGGACTACCGCAAAGCGCACAATCAAACCCTCGGACGACCTTCCTTCATCTCCCGTAAAGTTGCGCAGCGCCGTTTGGACCGGTGATACTTGTGACACAAGACCCATCTCGGCGATCAATCTTGCTGTGATGCACAACAGCGTTCGGTGTTGTAGTGTGCGGCCCTCGGTCTTCCGGCTGTAGGGAGAGGATGATGCCGCGACGTCGGCGTCGTATTCGTGCATGGCATTCTTCGGCAACCAGTTCGATTTTGCCGCCAAAATGGAGGACAAGCTGCGGCAGCGTCTCTCCACGACGCTACAGGATTTCATCCACTCCCGCTCAGTGTTCTGGGCCGGCACCGTACGCGAGCATCAGCGCGACTACTTCGGTCGCGCCCGCACTACGGGACATATCTGGCACAATAGGCTGCGCCGTTACGTCATCGAGGGCCTCGGGGATGCCGCTGCTTATCAGAAAACCCGGTTTCTCAAGAATTCAGTCTACTATGCCGTGCAGCAACTGATCACTTCCAAGGTGAAATCGCTGGAAGCGCGCGGTCGCGAAAACAGCCCGCTAATCCTCATCGGGCATTCGCTCGGTTGCCATGTGATCTCGTCTTATTTGTGGGACTTGAACAAGCTCATGCAACGTACCGAGGTCGAAATCAAGCAACAGGAAGATCCCGAGGCGCAGGCGCTGTGGTACGAACTCAAGGATGCAAGTCCTCTGCGACGGCTGAAGACCCTTGCGGGCGTGACGCTTGGCGACAACATGCCGATGTTTACATTTACATTCGGTCCCGACGCAGTTTACCCGATCACATCGCGGGTGCAGCTTTTGAGCGGGCAAATCGTCGAACCCGCCTTTCCTGGTGAGGAATTGCCGCAAGCGCTGCGCAAGCAAGCGCGCTGGCTGAACTATTACAGCAAGACCGATCTGCTTGGATTTCCACTCAAGGCGTTCAATGATGACTATCGTAATTCAGAAAAGATTTTCGATATCTGCGTTTCGTCAGAGTCGCCTTGGTTCATACCATATTTCTGGTGCCTTCTCGCCCACACCCGGTACTGGACTAATCGAACCGTGCTGGACGGAACAGCACAACTAATTCGCGACATCGTTGAAACGCCGGCCGAACCGATGACGCCCGCAGATGCGGCTGTGTCGGGCTAGGTCAATACGGGTGTCTCACCGCGGCTACTTATGCCGCAGTGTACCGGGATGACCGCATTCACCGAGAGTCTTGGAGGGTAAGCGGACTATCGGGCGGACGCGCGTGAAGTAGCCCCAGACCGCGCGATCAAGGCGTGATATCGTCCCTCCACTGCATGGTCATGACCCCCGCGGGAGGGTCGCATGGCGATTGATATCGGGCGACGAGAATTCAGAAATGCTACATGAACGAACCTCTGGACCCGCCGATGTCGGTGGGCTTGACCTCGGGCAACGGCGGATCGCTAACCAAGCGCGGTCGCCAGTTTAGGCATCAGCGGTAGGGACCACGACAGGGCGGCTCAGCACTGGCCAGGGCATTTATGGCAAGCAAGATCAAGCTCACGCCGCAGACGCAAGAGGTGCCGGAAAAGGGAGCGCCTGCCACCCCGCCTGACCCCCCGTTGCTTGACTTGTCCGATGCAGCGATCAAAACACTGGTCCGCACCGCCAGGGAGCGCGGCTACATCACCCACGACCAGATCAACACGCTCTTGAAGGAGATCAATTCCGAGCAGATCGAGGACATTCTGGCCATGTTCAGCGGAATGGGCATCAACGTCGTCGAGCCAGAAGAGGCGAGCGACGACGAGGAGCGGGACGAGAAGCCGGAGGAGGAGACCGAAAGCGAGAGCGCGGAGCTGGTCGAGGTCCGGCGAAAGGTACCGACCAAGTCCGACGTCAAGGAGCCTATCGAGCGCACCGATGATCCCGTTCGGATGTATTTACGCGAAATGGGTTCGGCGGAGCTGCTCTCGCGCGAAGGCGAAATTGCCATTGCCAAGCGCATCGAGGCGGGCCGCGAGGCCATGATCGCGGGCTTGTGCGAGAGCCCGCTCACCTTCCAGGCCATCATCATCTGGCGCGACGAACTCAACGAAGGAAAGGTCTTCCTTCGCGACATCATCGATCTCGAAGCCACTTATGCGGGTCCTGATGCCAAGCCGATGCCCACAACGGTGATCGGGCCGGACGGCCAGCTGATTCCAGCACCACCGCTGGCGCCTGGGGCACCCGTCCCGACACAGACACGTGTCCCGCCAGCGGCACCCATCGGCGCCGCCTCCTTCAAGGCAACGCCCTTGCCCGCCAGTCGCGAGGAAGAAGAGGTCGGCGAGAGCGCTCAGGGTGAAGGCGCATTTGACGACGATATGGAAAACTCGCTCTCGCTCGCAGTCATCGAGGCCGAGCTCAAGCCCAAAGTGCTGAAAACCTTCGACAATGTCGCGGACGCCTACAAGCGGCTGCGCCGCCTCCAGGATCAAGACATCGAGTTCAAGCTCAAGAACACCACGCTCTCTCCCTCCCAGGAACGCCGCTACAAGAGGCTCAAGA
>DATBYX010000042.1:0-8347 GCA_036513475.1 Xanthobacteraceae bacterium
TCGCCGCCGAGCTCGCCCGCCGCTCGGGCACAAAGCCGATCGCGATAGGCGCCTCGCTTGGTGGTATCGCCTCGCTGCTTGCGGAGGGCGAGGCCGAACGCGATCAGGGGGCAAACGTGTTCTCCGCGCTTGTGCTCGTTGATATTACCCCGCGCGTGGATCAGACCGGCGTCGCGAAGGTTCTCGGCTTCATGCGCGCAAACGCCAGGGAAGGATTTGGGTCCGTCGCCGAGGCAGCGCAGGCGGTGGCCGATTATCTGCCGCAGCGACCACGACCGAAGAGCCATGAGGGGCTGAAGAAAAATCTTCGGCTGTCGCCCGATGGACGCTGGCGTTGGCACTGGGACCCGCGCTTCCTCGATGGCCCGCGCGCGGCCGGCGCGGACCGCCACGCGCTGGAAGCGTCATTGATCGACGCCGCGCGGCGGATCCAAATTCCCGCGCTGCTTGTGCGCGGTGCATCGTCCGAGCTCGTCAAGGAGGCGCATGCCAAAGAGTTTCTTGAACTCGTGCCACACGCGGATTACGTCGACGTCAGCGGCGCAAGGCATATAGTCGCGGGTGACCGCAACGATCATTTCTCTGCTGCCGTTTTATCGTTCATTGGCCGGCTGGCTGGGACGACCTGATTCTTTCAGATTCACCCCGAGCTGTCATGCCGCTGTCGGAGACTTCGCCGTCAGCTGGGCTCTCTCTGCTCATTCCGGCTGAATACCGGCTTCGCGAATTATGGCGCCAAATTTCTGATAGTCGCTGATTATCAGTTCGCGAAATTGATCGCTGTTGCGAAAATCGAGATTAAATCCAAGCGTCGACATGCGCGTATGAACATCGGGAAGCTCGGCGCCCTCACGAAGGGCGGAGGCCACACGAGCAACGACTTCCGATGACACGCGGGCCGGTGCGACGACGCCAAACCAGTTCGATGTGTGAAATCCCGGCACGCCGCTTTCGGAGACCGTCGGTACTTGCGGCAGCATCCGGTCTCGTTGCTGCGTCGAAACCGCCAGCATCTTGACCTTGCCCTGCGCGACGAAGGGCATGACGGCAACCGGCGACGCCCAGATCAGAGAAATCTGTCCAGCCAGCAAATCATTGAGTGCCGGCGCCGTGCCGCGATAGGGCTTCTTAGCCTTCCATGGCCTTCCATGGGCTTCCACGGACCTTGCACTAACCCGTTGATCTCGGGCATTTTGTGTCCACATGCTTGCGCGGGCTTCCACTGGCTTTCACACCCGTGTTGGCGACAGTTCCTGGGACACCATCATGGCACGCAAGATCCGAGATGCAAAGCTAGAAAGCCGCACCGCGCGACTACGCCTGCCAGTCCAGAAGAAGCCTTTCACCGGACCTGCCCTTGCCCGCGGCATTCACCTACTCTACCGCAGAAACAAGGGAAACGGGACCTGGATCGCCAAAGCGTCAAACGGGCACGGGGGTTACTGGACAAAAGGATTCGCGGTCGCTGACGACTTTGAGGATGCCGACGCAACCCACGTGCTTACGTTTCACGAGGCCTGCGACGCGGCGAAGGCCCTTGCCCGGGGTAAGGCCGATGCCCATCACGGCGACAAGCCGATGACGGTGGCCGATGCACTGGCCGCTTACAAACGAGATCTCACGAGCCGTGGTGGGCATTTGGGCAATGCGACCCGCGTAGAGAAACATCTGACGGGAGCACTCGCCGGCAAGCCGGTTGGGATGCTCACGGCGCGCGATCTCAAAACGTGGCGCGACGGGCTGATCGACAAGATGGAGGCATCCAGCGTAAATAGAACACGCACAGGGCTGCGGGCGGCGTTGGAGCTGGCCGCAACGCTCGATCACCGGATCACCAATCGCCACGTTTTCAGGCTTGGTCTTCGTGGCCTACCTGGCTCCAACAAAGCGCGACGCATCGTGTTGCCGGATGCAGATGTGCTTAGCATCGTGCGGGCGTCGCAAGAGATTGACGGGCCTTTCGGGCTTCTGGTCGAGATGCTCGCGGTGACCGGGGCGCGGTTGTCGCAAGCGGCACGGTTGACGTGCGGTGACTTGCAGGCCGATCGGCAAGACCCTCGCCTGATGATGCCGTCCTCCTTCAAGGGCGCGCAGAAGAAGATCACCCATCGGCCGGTGCCGATCACCCCGGCGCTGGCTGCTGCGTTGAAGAAGGCGACGAGCGACCGGCCCGGTGATGCGCCGCTGTTGCTCAAACGGGATGGCAGCGGATGGCAGGCCACAAACACCAGCGACCACCGCGATCTATTCCGTCGTGCGGTTGAGCGAGCCGGGCTCAATCCAGATCAGATCACCAGTTACGCGCTGCGGCATTCATCGATCGTGCGCGCCTTGCTCGGTGGTGTTCCCGTCGCTGTTGTAGCTCAACAGCATGATACCAGTGTGCGAGAGATCGAAGCCCACTACGGCAAGTTCATTCTGGATTTTTCGGACGCGATCTCGCGCCGCGCTCTCCTCGATACGGCGGGCCCGGTTGGGGGCGAGAACGTCGTGCCGCTGCCGCGGGCCGCCCGCGAATAGATGAACGTAAAGAGGCCCGGTCAGCCGCCTGTTGTAGCTCAACAGCATGATACCAGTGTGCGAGAGATCGAATCGGCACGGGCGAGCAGCATCGGCGGCACGGTGAGACCCATCATCTTCGCCGTTTGCAGATTGACAACAAACTCGAACTTTGTGGCCCGGAAAACCGGTAGATCGGCCGGTTTTTCCCTATGAGAACGCGAGCGGTATACATCCCGGCCAAGCGGGCCATGTCGATCAAGCTCGAACCGTAGCTCATCAACCCGCCTGCTATGCTCTTCGCCATCGCTCGGCTCTGCCGCGGGCAGTCCGCGGACGGATGAGATCATGCTCGCGCCCCGTTAATCGCGCCCCGGCGGGTCTGCTCCGTGAGGGGCAGCGCGGACCTGGAGTGCAAGGTAGAATACACTGGGGCCTCGGCTATGACCCAGGCCCGCGGAGTACTTCATGGACCACCATCTCACGGCGGAGCCGCTTACCGTTGGAGCACCGGTGATCGGTACGCCCAGGCTTGGCGTCGTGCATGTCCTACAAGCTGAGCCCCTTACAACGAAACCGCCGAATATAGAGAGAGAACCACCCCCACCCACTGGTGTGCACCACCTTAAAGCCGCGCCATCCAAGCGGGCTCGTAAGAGGGCCAAGTCCAGCATTGAGCTCATCCAAACCGTCTTGCGTGAGCAAGTACCTGAGTGGCGCGAGCGGTTCCCCACCCCCGAGGAGATGCAAAATAATGAGCTTCAGGGAGTAGGGCGAGCCGCGCTCAAGCGCGATCCGCGGACTTCGGACCGGGAGTGGCAAAAAATACGCAAGTCCTTCATGCGAGCGGTGGGCCGGGAAAAGCTAAAATAGTTGGTCAGGTGACCAAGTAGTCGCACCAGGTCCGCTGACTTTCCGATTCCACCGAATTATCCGCAGCTTCACCAACAACCTTGTTCGTGGAGATGCAGATGGAGCCCACTGATCTCGAGGTGATCCCGCAGTCTTGGCTCTACTTTACTCAACACGGCAGTGCTGGTGAAGGGCGACGATGTGCTGCATTCAAAGCCTGGAGCGCTGGCCTAAATTAAATTAAATTAGTGGAGGTTGCACATGACGAAGATCAACTCCGTATGGCTAACGCATGCAGATGTCGGTACGCACGCACTGCGAGCAAAGCCGCTTACAACAAAATCGCCCGCCATAGGGGGAGAACCACCTCCGCCACCTGGCGTGGACAACCTTAAGGTCGCGCTACCCAAGCGGCGTCGTAAAACGGCCTCGCCCAAAATCGAGCTGATCCGCACCGTCTTACGTGAGCAAGTATCTGAGTGGCGGGAGCGCTTTCCCAGCCCAGAAGAGATGGCAAACCATGAGTTCCAGGAAAAAGGGCGAGCCGCCCTCAAACGGGATCCGCGGACTGCAGATGGCGAGTGGGAAAAAATACGTAAATCCTTCATGCGAGCGGTCCGCAGAGAGAAGCTGAAATAGTTGGTCACGTGACCAAGTAATTCGACCCGCGTACTGCATTTCCAATTACACCGGACTACGTCCTCGTCCAGGAATCGCTTGTTGTTGGAGGTGGCAGATGCACTCCACAGCAATGATGGTGGAGCGAGCATGACCAAAAGCCGTAGTCCGGCCGGGCTGGAGGAGGGGCAGCCAAAGCACCCGTCCCGGCCCCTCGATGAACGTGCCGCGGCGGCCTCAGCTGGCCGCTTTATTGACGTGCCCTCGGATTTGCCCACCCCCCCGGCTGGCCCATCGCCGTACCAAGGGCGGGCACCTCCGTTGCTCGGTTACTCAATCCGGGAATTCTGCAGGGCGGTCGGCATTAGTGTCGCGTACTTCTATGAGCTGAAGCAAGCCGGACTGGCGCCGCGCACGATGAACCTTGGTAGTCGCCGAATCATCAGTGTCGAGGAAGCCCAGAAATGGTGTCGCGAGCGAACCGAAGCGTCTGAAAGCGCCAGACGCGAGGCACGGCAGCAATGAGGGCCTGGGTACGTGAGCGTCAAGCCGCATCCTTATCCGGTAATCCGAACACCGCCACGCGCGCGGATAAAAAGAGGGCGCCCGAAGCTGGCGATCATGGCGCTCCCGCAGCACGGGAAGAGCTGGGCCGCAACTGATCGAAGGCGCAATCAACAGCATGAGCTGAACTCGGCGTGATCGAAATACCGGATAGAAAATCACGGGCGAAGCGGCGGCTGGCGCGGGGGACGGGAACCCCGCGCGAGGTGAAGAAACGGCCGAAGGTCGAGGAGGGGAACAAGAGGGGGCGAGGGAGACCACCGGGAGCGCAGAATTATTATACGCGGCAGGTGAAGGAAGCCATCTTAGAGGCGGCCAATCAGTTGGGGGAAGACGGCGAGGGTTACGACGGGCTCGTCGGTTACATGCGGTTCCTCGGGCGCTCCGAGCCGAAGACGTTCGCGATGTTGCTGCGCGCGGTGATGCCGACGCAAGTCGACATCAAGACGGTGGAGCACGTCGAGCGGCCGAAGCGTTATCAGACCATCGAGGAGGTGCTGGAGGAGCTGAAGATGTACGGCATCGTGCCGCAGGAGCAGAAGGCGCTGCCGCACTACGTGGGGCCGGAGATCGAGTTGGATGCCGAGGATGTCGGAAGCGACGGCACGCCGGAAGCCGCCGGCTGAGACGATAAGCGCCGCGGTGTTCGTGAAGGGCGAGAAGAAGCTGCAGGCTGCCCGGGCGCGCGACAGCTTCTACTGGTTCCGGCGGTTGATTCGCCCGGAGATGAAGACCAACTGGTGGACCGACTGCATCGAGGCCGACCTGCAGCGGTTCTACGAGGACCTCGCGGCGGGGAAGCGGCCAAAGGTGGCGATGATGGCGCCGCCGCAGCACGGCAAAAGCTGGGCGGCCACCGATTTCATCGCCTGGGTCGCGGGCAGGAACCCGGACCTGAAAACCATATTTGCTTCGTTTTCAGAAACCCTGGGCATGCGCACCAACCTGGATGTGCAGCGCATCCTCAAGTCGCCGGGTTTTCAGCTGGCGTTTCCATTGACCGAGATCGACAAGCACGGCTGGGTCTGCAACACCGATCTGATCGAGTATGTCAACCGGCGTGGTTCGTTTCGTAACACCACGGTCAACGGCCAGATCAACGGCATGGAGCTGCATCTGGGCGTGATCGACGACCCGGTGAAGGGCCGCATTGAAGCAAACAGTGCACAGATCCGCGAGCGGACGTGGGCATGGTTCGCCGATGACTTTCTCTCACGATTTTCGGAAAATAGCGGCATGCTGATCATCATGACCCGATGGCACGTGGATGATTTGTTAGGAAGATTTATTGAGCGCTACAAAGGTGAGGTGAAGATACTGCGCTACCCGGCGATTGCCGAGAAGCGCACGCGCTACCGGGCGGCGGGCGAGGCGCTGTTTCCGCAGCTGAAGAGCGCAGGTTTTCTGGCGGAACGGCGGGCGATGCTGACCGAGGCTTCGTGGCAGTCGCTGTATCAGCAACACCCCATCGTCGTGGGCGGCGGCATCTTTCCGGTGGAGAAGCTGACGACGCTCGACTACCTCGACCGCGGGCAGATCGTCAAGTCAGTGCGCTACGTCGACAAGGCCGGCACTGAGGGCGGTGGGGCGTATACGGCGCTGGTGTTGATGCACAAGCTGAAGGACGGAAGCTTCGTCATCGAGCATGTAGCTCGCGGCCAGTGGGCGGCGCTCGAGCGCGAGCAGAAGATCAAATACTGGGCTGAGCGTGACCGGAAACAGTGTCGGCCAGGTGCGTATGAGGTCGTGATAGAGCAGGAGCCGGGCAGCGGCGGCAAGGAGAGCGCTGAGGCGACGATCCGCATGCTGGCAGGATTCAAGGTCGTGGCCGACAAGGTGACGGGGTCAAAGGAGGTGCGCGCCGATCCGTTTGCTGCCCAGGTCCAGGGCGGCAACGTGAAACTTGTTGCCGGCGACTGGCATTACGCTTTCCTGGATGAGCTGGAAAGCTTTCCGAGTGGGAAATACAGGGACCAAACAGATGCCGCCAGCGGCGCGTTCAATAGATTGGTTCTGGGCCCCACCTACTCGCTGTGGACCGGCGCCTTCGATTATTAGAGGGAATAGGAGCGGTTGATTGATGGACTTAGCTCACGTCACTATGTCGCCATCCAGGCGCTGCCGACTGGTCGACAACATGACCTTGCGCACGCAGCTCTCCGGACTCGAGCGGCGGGTTGGTGCTGGCGACCGCGAGGCCGTTTCCCATCCGCAGCACGCCCGTAGCCCTTGCTCTCTGCCTTGATTAGCTTCCACCTCGCCCGGACCTTCCGAGCCGCAAAAAAATATCGCACCACCTACTTGCCTGAATATTCGGATAAGTGATTGCAGACATTGAAGAATTCATCCCAAGAGACCCACCTTCTGGGAGAATTTCGAAGCGGCTTCCATGCTCGGCAATCCGATCCTCAATGACGAAGCTGGCTGAAAATCCGGCCATATCCCCTTCGGGACTCGCGGGATCATCAACCAAGGTGATTGCATTGCCGGCAGTGAAGCACGGCAGGATCGCTCGTTTTTTGCTTTGCAGCGCCGGCGAATTCAGCGCCTCAGGCGCGCTCTTTAGCCTGGTCGGGATCTGAAGGATCTATCTCCTCATAGTCGCCCTCAATCACTGGTACCGGCAAGCCGAGGTCTTCAAGGTGCTTCTTCGCATCCTCCAACGACGTTATCCTCGCGTTGACCCGAGTCGTAGAATCATGCCGCAGCCCATATACCTCCGGCCGCCGGCGTCCGAGCAGCTTCCCAAGCAGGAAATCGCTGTACTTGGTGATCTCGCCAACCTTTTTGCCGCCATGAAACACTGGCCGCTTCACCCCTTCAACAGCGCGCCGATACGCTTCGTCCTCAAGCCGGTCCACCCCCTCGGCGGATGCTTCCAGCCATTGGCGCGCGAATTCCGGGTCCTGACTGCGGAACAGATATGCCGTTGAGCGCGCTAGCCCGGCCACCTGCGCAGCATGCGCGGGTGACTTCCCCTTGGCCAACTCGCGCAGGAAGCATTGCTTATAGACCTCCATCGCTCCTGGCGCCTGGCTGATCCTCTGTTTTCTGCCTTTCCGCATAAAGGGCGCAAGGATGTCGCAGGCAGCGCGGCTGACGTGCGGCGCGGAGCCGGATCGCCTGAGACGGACGGGAGCCTTCACATTCTCCACTACCCGAGCAATGACATTGCCTTTGCGCTTCACTGCCCCAACAACGGTTGCCTTGGGGCTGCCGCGCCCGCGACGGTGATCCCGTTTATCCCAGTGGCGGTTTCTGTCTTTGCCACCGACTTCCGTTTCATCGACTTCGACAATACCCCCGAGCTTCTCGATGTCTTCCATGAGTGCCACGCGGATTTTGTGGCACATCTCCCAAGCGGTTTTGTAGGAACCGAAACCCATGTAACGCATGATCTGCAATGCGCTCATGCCCTTTTTGCTGGTGAGCATGAGATGGACAACGCGAAACCAGTCGCGAAGCGGTTTGTTGGTATTCTCAAAGATCGTGCCAACCAAAATGGAGAACCGATAGCCATCGCGAGTGCACTTCTCGCACTGCCAATGCCATTTGCGCGAGGGGAGATGGTAGACGGCGGGACTGCCGCACCGCGGGCAACGCGGGTCTTCCGGCCAGCGCCTAGCCTGCAAATAGGCTTTGCAAGCATCCTCATGCGGGAATAGTTCTTCGAACTGCTTGGCTGTGAGTTGATGGACTGGCTTGGGGCGCTTGGCCATGGAAACCTCTGGGGAGAACAACTGCCACGCCCAGAAATGCTGTCAAGTCCGGGATAATCCCCGATAATAAAGACATTGACCACGGGCAAAGCGGG
>DATBYX010000043.1:0-10192 GCA_036513475.1 Xanthobacteraceae bacterium
GGGCTCGCGTCGAGGCGGAAAGGGTCGCGGACGCGAGAACGCGCCTGACATGGACCGTCGTCGCAGCATTCTTCATCCTCAGCGCCATCATCGTGCTTCTGCAGATGCTCAAGCGCCGGGAAGAAAAGGCAGCGTTGCCCGCGGCGGGTACTGAAACTGCAAAGGGAGATGCTGCGAGCGCCCCCGGTTGGGGCCGGCGCGCACGTGCTCAGTCTGCGGCGGCGCTGATGAAGCTGCGCGTGACCTTCGGATCCAACGCAACGCTCGCAGCCCAAGGACAGGGCTGAAACAGAGCCTCCCACCCGGCGCCCGGCTGGAACGGATTGAACCTGAGCGCCTCGCTCTGCTACCAAAGAGCTGAGCACCACCGGCACGCGTTCAGGCCGGCGTGGTTCCTTTTGGCCAACAAGATCACGATCGGCGGGTGTCCACCTTCACCTCGCCGCTGTCGGCACCAAAACATGGCGGCATCTGATTTCTAGCCGCACCGGGACAAGGAGCGAGCCATGAAATACGTGAATGTGTTGTTTTGCAGCCTGTCCCTCTTTCTGAGCATCGGAGCCGCGCGGGCGGAGGATCCGACCGTGGAAGAGATGGTTTGTGCCCTTAATCCGCAATGCGGCATGCCGTTCGCCGATCGGCGGGTTCGCGGCATAACGGCCACGACCCAAGTTGTGCGTCCTCCTGCATCGTTCGACGTCACGTTGAATTTTCCCTTCAATTCAGCGGAAATTACTGCGGACTCGCGGGAGAAGCTCGCTCGCGTGGCCACGGCCTTGACCGACCCCAGCACCATCAAGCTCGGGATCATCGTTAGCGGCCACACGGATGCCCAGGGCTCTGCCGAGTATAACCAGCTGCTTTCCGAGCGGCGCGCTCAGGCGGTGCGGCAATTCCTGATCTCTGAACACGGCATCGATCCCAAGCGTCTGGCCGCGAAGGGTTATGGCAAATCGCAGCTTCTGCTGCCGTCGGACCCTAACAACGAGCTCAATCGTCGGGTTCAGTTCCAGAATCGGAACTACGCTACGGCATCGGTTCCTGCGGCTGGCGCTCCTGGCCCAGCTGCCCCCCCGACGACGGTCACTCCTGCTGCGGCCGCCCCCGCGACCAGGCCGACCGCGCCGACGGTCCAGCCTGGAGTACCCGCCCCCACCAGTTCCGCCGGTCAGGGCGAAGGCCTTTGAGATAGCGCTCGGTTACTGGGCATCTCTCGGTTTGCGGGGGCGGGTTTGAAACCCGCCCCTACGCGATCACGCGTACGCGGATTCTGTGACTGCGGAGGGGGAGCATTGCGGGCACCCCAAAAAAAAGCGTTACGTTTTTTGGGACCCCGATTTGCCCTCTTTCAGCATGCGGAGGCGGGCATTCCCGGGCAGCGCGTTCGGACGGCCGTTGTGTGTAGCGCTCCACACAAAGCGCAATTTTGTGATGGCCGTCACATCGCAAGGCAACGAAGCTCTCTACGATGGTCGCCATCGGAAACGCGTCACTCGGCGAAGCCCGGAGACCACCATGACCAAGCGTCCCATTTCACTTCCAACCCGCTCCTCCAAGGCTTACACGCCGCGGACCGCCGCAAAATGCGCGTACCTGCTGCTCTGCAGCCTTTCCCTGGCGATCAGTACGGCACCAGCGTTCGCAGAGGAGCTGAGCCACGATGAAATGGTCTGCGCGCTCGATCCGGAATGCAGCATGCCGTTCTTTGATCGCCGGTTGCGCGGCATCACCACGACGGCCAGCGTGCGCACTCCCGGCTCGTTCGACCGCACCATCAACTTTGAATTCAACTCGGTCGATTTGACGGCACAGGCACGCAGCGAGCTCGACAAGGTTGCGGCGGCGCTCAAGGACCCGAGCATCGCGAAATATCCCATCATCATCGCCGGCCATACCGACGGTGTTGGAGGCGCCGAATACAATCAGCGACTGTCGGGGCGGCGGGCCGAGTCCGCGCGGCAATACCTGATCGCGCAGCATGGGATCGATCCGCACCGGCTCACCGCCAAGGGTTATGGCAAGTCCAGGCTCTTGCTGCCGAACGACCCCGCCAGTGAGCTCAATCGCCGGGTCCAGTTCCAGAACCCCAATTTTCATACGGCCGCAGCCGCTGCGCCGGCGCCGCGTCCCGTGGCCTCAAGCCCTGCGCCGGCGGCGGGACCGGTACAACCCACACCGACGCCGCAGGCCGACGGTCTGTGAGGGCGACCAGAACTAAAGCCGAATTCCCCTTCAGGCTGGAGATCAGTTCACACGGGCTGATCACCGACGCTTTTGCCGACATGGCGGCATAGTGCCATGGCCCCGCGAGTTAACTAAAATCCCCCGCGTTTCCTCGTCGGAAGCGAGAACCAGGAGCTGCCTATGCCCACGTCACGCGTATCCCCGCTCGACACTATCGCCGCGGAATCGGTGTCACCGTCCCGCCTTGCGCGGACAGGCGCATGCCTGCTTTTTTGCAGTCTTGTTTTCTGCAGTCTTGCACTCGGCCCGACGCCGGCGCCAGCGGAAGAGCTCACGGTCGAGCAGATGATCTGTGCCCTAGATCCGCAATGCGGTAAGCCGTTCGAGGATGTAAGATTGCGCGGCGTGACTGCGACCCCGAGCATGCACACCCCCGGCTCGTTCGACCGCACCGTGAACTTTGCCTTCAATTCCGCGGAGCTGACCGCGGACGCACACAAGGAGCTCAATGCGGTCGCGGAAGCGCTGAACAGTTCCAATCTCAGCAAGCTCGACATTGTCATCGCCGGACACACCGATGGAGTGGGCAATGACGACTACAATCAGGCGCTTTCACAAAAGCGAGCCGACGCCGCGCGGCAATATCTCATCACCCAAAACGGGATTGATGGCAAACGGCTGACGGCAAAAGGCTACGGTAAGTCGCAACTGTTGTTGCCGGCGGATCCGACCAATGAGCTCAACCGCCGCGTTCAGTTCATCAATCCGAACTACAATATCTCATCGGCGCCCGGTGCATCTTCGCCGACGCCAAGGCCCGCGAGTTCAAGCGACGGGCTGTAAAATCGCGGAATCTGCGCGGAGGGCAGGGCTATCGCCTATGGGCTGTCGTCCCGACCAAGCGAGCCCGGCTCAACCGGGTTCGGCCGGCTGCCGGCTCACTGACCCAGCGTGCGCGCGATGCGGAAGCCCGTATTCGAGGCGCGGTTGCTGGTCTTGCGGTTGTCGCGGTAGGCGGCGCGCAGGATTTTCGCGACGGTGTTCCAGGCACCGCCGCGGCGGACATGGACGTCGCATTTTCCGGCAACTCTCATCCAGTCGTCGGACGGCCCATACTGATAGGTCTCGTTCCAGCAGTCCTCGACCCATTCCATGGCGTTGCCATGCACCTGATAAAGGCCCCAGGGATTGGGCTTGAACATGTCGGCCGGCACGGTCTTCTCGCGATATTCGCCCTTGGAGCTGTCGCCATAAGTCGATCTGCCGTCGTAGTTGGCCTCATCGGTCGAGATTGCCGGCCCCCACCAGAACGGGGTGTTGGTGCCGGCGCGTGCTGCATATTCCCACTCCGACTCGCTGAGCAGACGATAGAGCTTCCCGGTCTTTTTGGAGAGCCAGGCTACATACGCCTTGGCATCATCCCAATCGATGCAGACGGCGGGGTGCTTGCCGTCCTGCTCAAATCCCGGATTGCGGAACGACCGCCCCGACCGCTCTTCCACTTTTCCGTCTTCGAGGGTGAAGCATCGGTCTTCGCCCGCGTAGCTCGTCTCGTTCACGAACTTTTCGAATTCTTCCCGCATGACCTTGAGCTTGCTCACGGCGAAGCGCCGCGGAATCTTTACGCGGTGCTGGGGACCCTCATTGCTGCTGCGCTCGGCCTCGTCCTCCGGAGAGCCCATCATGTACTCTCCTTCAGGCATCACCAGCATCTCGGGACAGGCGACGCATTCTCTGAAATGATCATTGGGCATGAGCGCAATTTCGCTCTGATGCCGCAGCGGAGTGTTGTCCGAAATCGGCTGCGACTTTTCCGGCTCTGACGGCTGTTGCACGCTGGCTTGCTGCGCGCCGGCGCCAGTCTGCTGCAGGCCGAAATAGAACTGTTCGACGAGAGATGAGGCGACCCAGGGAGTCTGCTCGTTGCTGGAGGCCCGGTAGATGCCCATCTTCAGATGATTGAACACGTCCTCTGCCGTCACGTTCGCGGCTCCAGCCATGTTCGCGGCGCGGATCTCCTTGGTCAATTCGCTGACGAAGATGCTGTTGGTGCCGGCCCGGTCGGTGACCAGCTTGCCCGGAACGGACGAATACATCGCGAGGGTATTTTCAGGTGCATCTATTCCGGCCAGCCCTTCCGGAGCGGGGCGGAAGCGGCCCTCCCAATGATTCCTGCGCGCCGCATCGATGATGAGAATCTTCACGCGCGCGCCTTTGCGATGCATTTCGGCGAGCACGGAATCGATCCTGATGCCATCCTTTCTGATGTCGGACAGGCTCCAGGCATCTGCATTGAGCGGCATCAGATAACTCTGCCGGTCAACCTGCATGCCGTAACCGCTGAAATAGAACAGCGCATCCACTCCGGCGCCGATCCTGTTGGTGAAGCCGTCGATCGCATTGCGCATGTCGGCTTTCCCGACATTGGTCTTGAGATCGACCTCGAATCCACTACGGCGCAGCTCGTCGGCAAGGCTGCGAGCGTCGGCGATCGTGGTGGAAAGGGGGGTCCGGGCGCCGGGGTAGGCTGCGTTGCCGATAACCAGCGCAATGCGCGCCGGCTTTTGCTGCGACCATGCAGGGGAAGTCAGAGCGACCGATAAAGCGGCAAGGCACACCCAAAGCAGAGGTCGCATCGTAATTCTGTTCCCTCGGAGCCGCGCAGGCACGCACGGCTTGTCTTCGCAACAATCCACCTGCTTCGCAAGTTTTCTACGAAGGGTGAATGAGCTCCCATTGCGCCCCAGCTTTATGCCATTGTAGACCATGTCGGCGCTTTCGGACAACGCCCGAGGTCGCAGAACACTGAGTCGTGAGCATGTTTTCGGCGAGCAATGCCCGCCCCTAGGAGACAAGTCGGCCTGCAAAGCCCGGGAGCGTACCCGCCGTCAGTCCGATCAGAAACGCGGCCGCTGCGACAAAGTGCGGCAATGATGCTGCACCGGCGCGCGTGCCTCGCATTGGTATTGCTCTTGTGCATTGCCTGTGCGCCCGGCCGAAGCGCTGCCACAGACGACCGCTTCCAACGGGCCGTCGATTATGTCTTCACCGGCCGGCCGGACCCCGTCGATGGCCCGCAAATCGTCGATCGCAAGGCATGTGTCGTGCTGGTGCCTGAGCCCAAATTCAATCGCTATGCCAGGTACCATTTGAGCCGCTTCAAGATGGATACCGCTCGCATCAGCAAGAAATATGCAGGATCGCAGATGCTGTATGAGCTGGAAGTCGAAGGCGACGACGTGGTTTTCGAATACCTCAAGCCGGACAAGGTTACGGTCGATTACGGATTCCGCTCGGCGCACATCTCTCTGCCCGGGGATCCCGAGCAGACGGAAAAGGCGCTGGCGCTGATCTTCTCGCAATACTGCAAGCGGGAAAAACCGAGCACCCCGTTCTGAATCTGGCTCGCGACCAGCGGCTGACTCGACCCGCCGTTCGGGTTGCGCTCAGGGCTGCTTGCGGCAGTCCGTCACGGCTGGGCAACGACATGAAAGAACGTACCGGTGACATTTGCGCGGCGTGCGCCGGCGGGGCCAAGCGGGCGCCCTTGTCCGTCGGCGAGATCGCACAACGGATCATCATGTCCGCTCGCGATCAGGGTCGCGTAGTGAAACTCATGGCCGCGCATGACGCTCCCCGCCGCTCCGATCATGCTGTCGCAGCGCAGTCGTGCCTCGCGATAGCCCAGCGCGAGCCTGCGTTGCGCAAAGCTCGTCGCATGACCGAGCAGGCCTGTCATGCCATGGCGAACCCCGGCCGCGTCTTCAAGCGCCTCGCCGAGTACCATGTAGCCTCCGCATTCCCCGTGGACGGGGCGCGTTCGTGCAAATTGCGCCAGTCCCGCGCGGAAATACTGCGCGCCCGCCAGCACGCTTGCGTGCAGTTCCGGATAGCCGCCCGGAAGCCAGCAGCAGTCGCAACTCTCGGGCGGAGGTTCGTCGGCGAGCGGCGAGAACGGCACGATCTCGGCGCCTGCCCGGCGCCAGCAGTCCAGGATATGAGGATAGCAGAACGTGAAAGCGGCATCGGAAGCAAGCGCAATCCGCTGACCGGGCGGCCGCAGCGGCGCCGCCTCGGGCGCATCGGGTAGGAGGATATCGGCGGTGGCGGCCATCACCGCGTCGAGGTCGAGGTAGCGCTGCGCTACTTTCACTATTTGGTCGAGCCGGGCGGCAAAGTCCGCCTGCTCGCAGGCTTGGACCAGCCCGAGATGACGCTCCGGCAGAGTGAGGCACTCCTCGCGCAGCACGGCACCGAGCACCGGGATGCCCACGGACGCGATCGCATCGCTGATCAGCAAGCGGTGGCGTTCGCTGCCGATGCGATTGAGAATCACGCCTGCGATCCGGACTGCGGGATCGTGCGAGGCGAACCCGCGCAGCACGGCGGCTGCCGATTGCGACTGCCCGGACACATCCATGACCAACAGCACTGGAAGACCGAAGCGCGTTGCGAGATCGGCGGTCGATCCGCAACGCCCAGGCGCTCCCGGCACGCCATCGAATAGTCCCAGCACGCCTTCGATCAGGACCACATCGGCGTTGCGTGCGGCTTCACCCAACAGCGCATCGACAAGGGCCGGCGGCATGGCCCAGCTGTCCAGGTTGAAACCGGGCCTGCCTGCTGCGGCCGCGTGGAATGCAAGATCGATGTAATCCGGGCCTGCCTTCGCCACCCGCACGGCATGCCCGCGGCGCGACAGCGCAGCGGCTAACCCAAGGGTGATCGCAGTCTTGCCGGAACCGGACCGGGGAGCTGCAACGATAAGGCCGCGCGCGGTCATGGCTTGCGATCCGGCGCCGCCGCCAGGAGGCGTTCGCGCATCTTCACGATGTCTCCTACAACAACAATCGCCGGCGACTCCAGTGCTTGTTGCCGCGCCTCCGCGGCGATGCGCGCGAGTGTCGACACGACAATCCGTTCTGCTCCGGTGGTTGCCGCACTGATCGCCGCCGCCGGAGTGTTGGGATGCCGTCCCGCGCCGATCAACGCCTGACTGATACGTTCGAGATTGTGCATGACCATGTAGAGCACGATGGGCTCGCCGGTGCGCGCGAGCGGACCCCAGTCGTAGCTATCGTCCTCACCGCCATGGCCGGCCGCCAGAATGATGGCCCGATTGACCTGCCGCAGCGTCGCTGGGATCGAAGCTGCCGCGAGCGCGGCCAGCCCGGAGGTGACACCCGGGATGATCCGGAACGGGACGCCGGCGGCGGCGAGCGCCATCGCTTCCTCGCCGCCACGTCCGAAGATGCAGGGATCCCCGCCCTTGAGGCGCAATACCCGGCGTCCCTCTTTGGCGAGCTCGATCAGACGCTTCGAGATGTCGGCCTGCACCGCCGACGGTCTGCCCCCCCGCTTGCCGGCAAATTCGAGTCTCGCCCGCGGTCCGGCGAGCGCCAGCACCCGCTTGTCGACGAGGGCGTCATGCACGATGACATCCGCATGGCCCAGACCGGCCAGCGCATAGAGCGTCAGCAGTCCGGGATCGCCCGGGCCGGCGCCGGCGAGCCATACGTGTCCTGCCGGCAGCACCGGCATGCCGCCGCGCGGCTCAGCGAGCGCGCTCCAGTCATCCATGGAGACACGTTCCGGAGTGACCGCACCGCTGCGGCACACTATAGCCAGCATCATGAGTTCGAAGCACCGGCCGCTTCGACGTGGCTGGACCACAGGGGCCTGCGCGACGGCGGCGACCAAAGCCGCCTATACGGCACTGCTGACGGGCGAGTTTCTCGATCCAGTCGAGGTGATTCTGCCGCGCGGCGAGCGCACGGCTTTCGCGCTTGCGGTTAGCAGCCGGGAGGAAGATGCAGCGACGGCTGGGGTGATCAAGGATGCGGGTGACGATCCCGACGTCACTCACGGCGCGTTGGTGCTTGCCACAGTGCGGCTCGGCGTGCCCGGCACCGGAGTGACGTTCCGCGCGGGAGAAGGGGTGGGAACGGTGACCCGTCCCGGCCTGCCGATTCCGCCGGGAGAGCCTGCGATTAATCCCGTGCCGCGGCAAATGATGCGGGGCGCCATAGCGGAGATCGCCGCGGCGGCAAATGGCAGTGGCGATGCGGAGATCGAAATTGCGATCCCCGGCGGGGACGCGTTGGCTGCGAGGACTCTCAACTCGCGGCTCGGGATTGTGGGGGGATTGTCGATCCTCGGCACCACTGGAATCGTTATTCCTTATTCCTGTTCCTCCTGGATCCACTCCATCCGCAGCGGCATCGACGTAGCGCGTGCCCTTGGCCACAGCCACATCGCCGGATCGACTGGCGCAACCTCCGAAGCAGCCATCCGGAAGCTGTACAATCTCCCTGAGACCGCTCTGATCGACATGGGCGACTTCGTTGGAGGAATGCTCAAATACCTGCGCAAGCAGCCGGTGCCGAGGGTCACCATCGCCGGCGGTGTCGCCAAGATGGCGAAGCTTGCCCAGGGCCTGCTCGATCTCCATTCGAAGCGCGGTGCGGTCGATCTCCTCTGGCTCGCTGGTGCCGCCGAGGCGGCGGGCGCCTCGCCGGCGTTGCGCGAACGCATGCTGGCATCGAACACCGCGGCGGAAGCCTTCGCGCATGCGCAAGCCGAAGGCGTAGCGCTCGGGGATGAGGTCGCCCGCGCCGCGCAAGCTACCGCGACAAGCGTCGTCGAGGGACGCGGCATCGAGATTGAGGTCGCGGTATTCGATCGCGAAGGCCGGCTCTTGGGACACGCACCCCTCGCGCCTGCTCACGCGCCCTCTCCTGCGCGGAAGCGTCGTTGATATCCCGCGTCATAGAGCGCGCTCTCGCGAAAATTTTCCGCGGCAAGCGCACGCCCTACCAGCACGAGCGCGGTGCGCTCGATCGGTGCCGCCGTAACGCTCGCGCAAATATCGCCGAGGGTGCCCCGCAGGACACGCTCGTCAGGCCAGCTCGCGCGCACGACGACCGCAGCAGGACAATCGGCGCCGTAGAACGGGGTCAACTCCGCGACGATCTTATCGAGGGCAGAGATCGCGAGATGAATGGCGAGGGTTGCTCTGGTGGTCGCGAAGGAGGCGAGCTGCTCGGCCTCCGGCATACGCGAGGCCCGGCCCGGCATGCGCGTGAGCACCACGCTTTGCGCAACTTCGGGGACCGTCAGCTCGCAACCGAGCGCTGCCGCGGCCGACGCAAACGCCGGAACGCCAGGGGTGAGCGTATAAGGAATGGCGCGTCGCCTGAGCCGGCGCAGTTGCTCCGCCAGCGCACTGTAGACCGACAGGTCGCCGGAATGCAGTCGGGCGACGTCGAGGCCCGCGGCGTGTGCCGCAACGAACTCGGCTTCGATCTGATCGAGATTCATGGGCGCGGTATCCACGATGCGCGCGCCGGCGGGACAATGGGTCAGCAGTTGGGGCGATACGATCGATCCGGCGTAGAGGCATACCGGACAGCGGGCGAGGAGGTCGCGCCCGCGAATGGTGATAAGGTCGGGCGCGCCTGGGCCCGCCCCGATGAAATGCACGGTCATGGGCGCTTCCCCGGCACGTCGCAGGCTTCGGCAAGGGCGCAGGTGACCGAGCCGACGGCAATGCGCGAAACTAAAAGCCGCGCCGTCGGACCGGCCGCGGCGAGCGCAGCTGTTTCGGCGAGCGAGGGCACGCCGAGGAGCGCGAGCACCCTCTCGGACTTGGTGCGCGTGCCAGAGGCAGCGTCTTCCAGATCGCGTTGCGGCACGGGGAGAAGGGGCACTCCCAGCCCCGACGCCGCCCCGGCTATCCCAGCTTCCGTGCTCTTCGCCACCGATGTTGCAATGGCGGCGAGGGCGTCGGCGGGAACGCCGCAATGGGCGAGCGCTGCGCGGATGGCGGCTTGCACATCAGCGGTCGCAGCGCCCCTGCGGCAGCCAACGCCTGCGACGATCACGTCTTCACCCATACCCATTGCATGACGGGCATGGCCGGCCGCCAGCCGGTCTTGCTCCCGAGCGGCCCGGCATGCGCAACGGCAATCTGGATGAGCTCGCCGCCGAGGCTTGTCCGCCGTTCCAA
>DATBYX010000044.1:0-4399 GCA_036513475.1 Xanthobacteraceae bacterium
TTCGACTATGCGCCGATCACTGAACGACCCATCATCAAGTGGCCCGACAATGCGCGCCTGGCGTTTTGGGTCGCGCCGAATATGGAGTTCTTCGAGTACCTGCCGGAGAACCGGCCGACACAGCCGGACATTCCGCAATACTCGCGCATGGACTACGGCAATCGCGTCGGCTTCTGGCGCATGCTCGACGTGCTGAACAAGAACAATGTCCGGGCGTGCTGCTGTCTCAATCTCGAGATTCTGGATCATTTTCCGGAAATAAAAGACGCGATGGTCGCCAGCAACTGGGACTATATGGCCCACGGTCTCTACAACAGCCGCCCGATCTACGACTACACTGAAGAGCAGGAGCGGGCGTACTGGCAGGACTTCATCACGCACCTGAGGGAGATGACCGGCAAACGTCTGAAAGGACGGCTCGGCGGTGGTGCCGGATACACCGTCAGGACAGACGACCTGATGGCTGAGGCCGGCTGCCTCTATCACACGTCATGGATCATCGATGATCAGCCATGGCCGATCAACGTGCGGGGCGGCCAGAAGTTTATCTACGTTCCTTATACCGGCCAGACCAATGACGCGGGTATGTTGGCGTGGAATCGTGAGGCCGATTACTTCCTGCAGATGATCAAAGATCAGTTCGACACGCTCTATCGCGAAGGTGCCGAAAACGGGCGAGTCATGTGTCTTTCGCTTCATCCGCATAATATCGGGCGCCCGAACGCCACGAAGCATCTCGACGAGGCTCTGCGGTACATTCTCGGCCACGACGGCGTTTGGAACACCACCGCCGACGACAT
Organism: Xanthobacteraceae bacterium; assembly: GCA_036513475.1. Taxonomy (GTDB): domain Bacteria; phylum Pseudomonadota; class Alphaproteobacteria; order Rhizobiales; family Xanthobacteraceae; genus VAZQ01. The sequence continues at coordinate 801 of DATBYX010000044.1, forward strand.
TGCCGAGTATTACATCGCCCACTGCTACGACCAGGTGTCGTCCTGGATTGCTGAACGCAAGGCCCAGGCCTAAGCGCGCACAACGATTTGGCCGGTCGTCGGTGCTTTTGGTCCGGGACGTTGGGGGGACACCTTTGGTTTGGGAGCCCATGCCTCAAACATCGACACCAGTCGCTACGGGGCTTGCGCTTTGTAACCTACAGGCGACATCCGAACGGGAAGAACGGAATGCTGAGATGGCTGGGACTGAGCCTTGTATTCGGCGCAGGGTTTGGGATCGCGTGGGCGCAGGGCTCGGCCAAGTACGATGGACAGTACAGGGGAGAGCTTACCCTCACAAAAGTAATCAAGGGGGACTGTACCCAGCCTCCGCTAGGGGCGCTTTACCCTCTGAGAATATTCAGGGGTGAAGTGCGGTTTGTATATGTCCCGCGGTTCGACACCACATTGAACGGCAGAGTTAGTGAAGATGGGACCTTCAAAGCCTCTGCCCGCGCGAGAAAGGGATTTGTACAGATGACGGGACGCATCCAAGGAAATACTATAACTGCTACTATCGTATCTCCAAGTTGCAATTACACCTTTCAGACGAAGGAGTAGGCTAGGAGCAAAAGACTTAGATACCGCTGCGCGACTTGTGGGCGACTTCCCGGAACGCGCCGCGTCGGGACAGACTTCGATCATTCTGCTTTCCATCTATCTGTGACCTTTAGCCATGACGGCCTCTCGCGCCTGAACCGACGTTCACGAGGGCAAGGATCGGCTCCGAACGGACAAAGCTGACATTCACGGCGCCAACGACTTAAGTCCCGCCGATGCGACGCTAGACCGCGATGCTTTCGCGACGCTATCGTGCGACGGGCAAGCAGGAGTGTCAGGATGGCCGAAACAGAACTCATTCCGGTCATCGATATCGGCCCTTACTTGGCCGGCGCCCCGGGCGCGATTGACCGCTCCGCTGGAGAACTTCGGTTTGCGCTGACCGAGATCGGCTTCTATTTCATTGTCAATCACGGCGTGCCTTCAGGGCAGATACGTGAAGTCTTCCGGCAAGTGGCGCGTTTCCACGCGCAGCCGCTCGAAAAGAAGCTGGAGATCAAGCTCGACAAGCACAATGTCGGTTACCTGCCAATGAAGGGCGATACGCTCCGTACTTCGACCGTCGAGACAGTCACCAAGCCAAATCTCAACGAGGCCCTGTTTGTGGCGCGAGACCTGCCGAGCGACCATCCAGACGTGGTAGCCGATCGCCGCTTCCGCAGCGCCAACCGCTGGCCGTCCGATTTGCCGGGCTTCCGTGACGTCATTGTTGACTATTGCAACAGGATGGAGCGGCTAGTGCAGAAGATAGTGCGGCTCTACGCCCGCGCGCTGGACCTGCCGGCGGCGTATTTCGACCAGCCATTCAAAGAGCCGCAGTACAAATTGCGTATGACGCACTATCCGCATCAAACCGACCCGCCGGAGGATGAGTTCGGGATCGCTCCGCACACGGATACCAGTTTCCTCACTCTGCTTGCCCCCAACGACGTGCCCGGTCTCTCAATCCGTACGCAAAGTGGCAAATGGATCGACGCACCGGCCATTCCTGACGCTTACGTGGTGAACGGAGGCCAGTTGCTGCAGCGCTGGACCAACAACTGCTTTCTCGCAACGCCGCACCGCGCCGTCAACCGCTCGGGTGGCGAACGCTACGCCCTCGCCTTTTTCTGCGACAGCAATATCGATTGGCCGGTGGCCGCCGTGCCGACCTGCCTCGGACCGAACAAGCCGCCGAAGTATCCCACGACCTACTATACCGACTACATGATCTGGTATCAGAAGCGGAACTACGATGTGTTCGGCACCGAGAAACAGGATGCCGTAAAATACCGGCTCTGAGCCTCGCGATGATGAGAGGTTGGGATCAACACCTTGGCAGTCGCCAACAATCGGGCGACGGGGAGGAGCCAGGCGTGCGCATACAGCGACTGCTCGACGGACCCATCATTTCACCCGACCTGCACCCCAGTATTGGCTCGAACATCCAAGGCCCATCAATGATCCGGGCACCGGACTGGATCGAGGGTCCGCTCGGCAACTATTACCTCTATTTCGCCGACCACAAGGGCCGCTACATCCGGCTCGCATACGCAGATAAGCTGCTGGGACCCTGGAGGATTTATCCGCCCGGCAGTCTACAACTCGAACAGTCTTGTTTTCTGACCAAGGCACCGACGGTTACGCCGGAGCAGCTCGCACAGTTCGAGACCCGGTCGAAGCAGAGCGGTGTCGCCATCTCGCATGATCTGCTCTCGGAGATAACGACGCCGCACATTGCATCACCGGATGTGCACGTCGACGCGCCGGGGCGGCGGATCATCATGTACTTCCACGGCCTCGAAGCCGTTGGAACCCGGGTCACGCGGCTAGCCACATCATCGAACGGCATCGACTTCTACGCGCAGCCCGAGGTATTGGGTCGCCCCTACATGCGCGCCTTTCACCACGATGGCATGACGTACGCCATGGCCATGCCGGGGCAATTTTATCGCTCGAGGGACGGTATGCACCCATTCGAGCCCGGTCCGATTCTGTTCAATCCAAACATGCGGCATTCGGCGGTGATGAAGCATGGCGGCGAGCTACGGGTGTTCTGGACCCAGGTTGGCGAGGCGCCCGAACGAATTCTGCTGAGCAGTGTCGACCTCGCCGGCGATTGGCATAGCTGGAAGGAAAGCGCACCCACCGAAATCCTCCGACCCGAACGCGGCTGGGAAGGCGCAGACGCACCGCTCGTTCCGTCAGTGCGCAGCACCGCCTACGGGCAGGTAAATCAGCTGCGGGATCCTGCCATCTTTGAAGAAAACGGGCGGGTGTATCTGCTCTATGCCGTGGCCGGAGAAAGCGGGATCGCGATTGCCGAAGTCCTAATGGGCGATTAGCTCCGAACGGAGCATCCCGTCGTCCACGTCGGTCAACCTCGTCATTCCGCGGGGAAAGTTCTGTCCGTTAAGCCCCTGCTACTCGATGCCCCGACACGGCACACCTACCCGCTGTTGCGCAGTCCGGCGGCGATGCCGTTGATCGTCAGGTGAATCCCGGTAACGACATCGTCATCGCTGTCGCCGGCGCGATACCGCTTCAGGAGCTCGATCTGCATGTGATTGAGCGGATCGAGATAGGGGAAGCGGTTACGGATCGAGCGCGCTAGGAGCGGGTTACTTTGAAGCAAGGTCTCCTGGCCCATGATCGTTGGCAACGCGTCCACCACCGTCTGCCATTCCGCCCGCAATCGGGAAAAGACGCGATCGCGCAAGTCGGCGTCGAAGACCAGCTCGGCATAGCGCGAGGCGATCGCGATGTCGCTCTTTGCCAGCACCATGTCCATGTTCGACAGCAGCATCTGTAAGAATGGCCACTCGTGGTACATCGCTTGCAACAACTTCATGCCGCGACTTGGCTGGGCTCGAGCCACCCCTTGACCGCGCTGCCGAAACCGTACCAGCCGGGCAGCATAAGCCGGCATTGCGCCCAGCTGAAAACCCAGGGAATCGCACGAAGATCCTCGATGCGCTCAGAAGGTTTTCGCGACGACGGGCGGCTGCCGATGTTCAGGT
>DATBYX010000045.1:0-4936 GCA_036513475.1 Xanthobacteraceae bacterium
GAAAGCGTGCGCGGGCCTTTTAAATTCGACGAGAAGGGCGATCCACTGCTGCTGACGCACGTGGTGAAGATCGTCGGCGGCAAGGAGACTAACGCCCGCAACATGGCCGTCCAGAACTGAACGCCCGTACGCCTGACCCGCTCCGCCCGAACTGTCGGGGCGGGTCAGATGCTCGTCTTGCAAGGGGGGGTGGAAGAAGCATCTTTCACGTCCCTTCTAACTCCTCGATGCAGCTACCGTGCGCGAACCAGACCGCAGCGGCGCAAGCGCTGCTGCGCCTGTCGAGTGCGGCGAGACCGCGTGTATGTTCTGATCCCAGCATACTATGCTGCCGCTATGTCCGAGACTGCGGCAGCGCCATCAGCAACTGTCCCAATCGCGCCGGCATCACAGCCGCGTGGCGAAAGCCGTTGGTGGACGGTCGGACGCACCGCGTTCCCGTTCCTCGTGGTTGGAGCGATGTGGGAAGTCGCCGCCCATCTCGGCATCTTCCCCCCGCGTCTGTTTCCGCCGCTGGAGGAAGTGGCATCCGCTCTGGTTCGTCTCACTGCGTCCGGGACTCTTCCCCATCACGTGCTCGATACGCTCCTGCGCCTGTTTGCCGGGTTTATCTGCGCGGCAGTCGCGGGGGTCCTCATCGGGTTTGCCATGGGCCATTCGCGCCGCGCGGAGGATGTGCTGCTGCCGCTCGTGAGCATGGGGGCGCCGATTCCAGGCATCGCATACGCGCCGCTGTTCCTGCTCTGGTTCGGCCTGGGCAATAGATCGGCCGTGCTGCTGGTCGCCTTCGTTTCCGCCTTTCCCGTGATCTTCAACACCTGGACCGGAGTGAAAGCCGTCAAGGAGATTTGGCTGCGCTCGGCGCTGGCCATGGGCGCGGACGGCCGGCGGCTCTTTCATCATGTGATCCTGCCCGGCGCGCTGCCGTATATCCTCACTGGGCTGCGCCTGGGCCTGGCGCAGGCTTGGCGCATTCTGGTCGGCGTGGAGATGCTCGCCGCGGTGCCCTGGGGTCTGGGGTGGATGATCTTCGGGGCGCGCGAGTTCCTCAATACCGACGTGATGCTGGCGGGAGTGGCGGTGATCGGCGCCATCGGGCTCGCGCTGGAAAAGCTCGTGTTCGAGCGCATCGAGCAATACACGGTCGTCCGCTGGGGAATGATGACATGACTGCGGCGGCAGATCGCGCGCGCTCGGCCTATCGCGCGGGCCTTACGCTGCTGGTGGCGGCCGCGCTGTACGAGGCCATTGCGCGCAGCGGGACCTTTCCCGCGGCGCTGCTGCCGACGCTGCCGAAGATTGCGAGCACATTCGCAGCGGAGCTGTTGGACGGCACCCTGCTCGAGCACGCGTTCTATACCCTCTATCGCGTTCTGTTCGGGCTCGCATTGGCGGTAACGGTGGCGCTGCCGCTCGGGATCCTGATGGGCCGCATTCGGGCGGTCGAAAGCTTCTTTCTTCCGCTCGCCAGCGCGTTGATGCCCATACCCTCGCTCGCTTGGGTGCCGGTCTTCATCCTGTGGTTCGGCCTCGGCAACATGGTGGCGATTCTCATCGTGTTCTATGCGGCGTCGTTTCCTTTGCTGCTGAACGCCTGGTCGGGCGTGCGCGCCGTCAATCCGCTGTGGCTGCGCGCGGCCGGCGCAATGGGAGCGCAAGAGCACGCCTTGTTCTGGAAGGTGATCATTCCCGGCGCCTCACCCTTCATCATTGCCGGGCTTCGCCAGGCCTTCCTGCGCGCATGGATCGCGGTCGTGGGCGCCGAGATGCTCGCCGCCTCGGACTGGGGCCTGGGATGGGTGATTTTCGATGCCAAGGAATTCCTCAACGCTGACGTGATGCTCGCCTCCCTCGCCATGATCGGATTGATCGGTTTCGTCTTCGAGCGCCTGGTGTTCGGCTCGATCGAGCACGCCACGGTGGTGCGCTGGGGCATGGTGCAGACGGCGAGGTGACCGCCTGAACAGGGCGAGGAGGTCATGCCACATATCGAAGCTGCAAACGTCGCGCTCATCTACGACACGCCCTCCGGCCGGGTCCCCGCGGTCGAGGACGTAAGCTTCGGCATCGAGACGTCGGAATTTCTCTGTATTGTCGGCCCTTCCGGCTGCGGCAAGTCGAGCCTGCTCAATATCATCGCCGGCTTTCTCACCCCCACCCGCGGCGAGATCCGCATTGGCGGTAGGCCCGTCACCGGCCATGGGCTCGACCGCGGCGTGGTGTTCCAGGACTTCGCCCAGCTGTTCCCATGGCGCACGGCGCTGGGAAACGTCACCTTCGGTCTCGAGATGAAAGGCGTTGGCAAGGCCGAGCGTGAGGAGCTCGCGCGCAGGCAGCTTGCGCTCGTCAAGCTCGAAAAGTTCGCCCAATCCTATCCGCACCATCTATCCGGTGGGATGCAGCAGCGGGTCGCCATTGCGCGGGCGCTTGCCTACAATCCTTCGGTGTTGCTGATGGACGAGCCGTTCGCGGCACTCGATGCGCTGACCAGAGACGAGATGCAGCGGCTGCTGGCGGATGTCTGGCGGGAGACCCGCAAGACGGTGGTCTATGTCACGCATAACGTGGCTGAGGCGGTATACCTCGCGGACCGGGTGCTGGTCATGACCCCCCATCCCGGAAAGGTGAAGGCCGATGTGCGCATTGAGCTTGCGCGTCCCCGCAACCCGCTCAGCGTCGAGTTTCTGGAGCATCAGAAGATGCTGCTGTACCATCTCGGCCCGTAAGACCTCCTACGGCAGACCTCCGACGTGCTGGTGCCGCGTGACGGCGAGCGGCGGACGATGACGACCGGGTGTGATACCAAAGGCAAAGCGGGCATCGCCTCGGAGGAGAACGCCATGAAGAAGCTCACGCGACGGAAATATCTCGCTGCAAGTGCCGGCTTTCTGGCAGCGGGAGGGGCAGGGACGCGGGGAGCGTTGGCGCTGGATCCCGTACGCCAGGGCTACCAGACCAACATCTGGGGCATGCCGACCTACTATCTGCTCAAGTCCGGCCTGTTGGAGAAGCACGGCATCAAGTTCGAGGAATTCGCGGTGCCCTCCGGCAATCTCACCATGCAGCAGATGGTGGCGCGTCAGGTCGACCTTGGCACTTACGCCGGGCAGTCCTTCATCATCGGTCACGACAAGGGTGGGCTCGTCGCCATCGCGCAGATCGAAACGGTAGGCAAAACCGCGCAGGTGGTCACGCGCAAGGACCTCAATCTGAGCAAGGTTGAGCAGCTCAAGGGGTTGAAGGTCGCCAATCAGAGCGGTTCGTCGATTGGCAACATCTTCACGGACATCATTGCGCCCAGGGCCGGGCTGAGAAAGGGCGACTTCCAGGAAGTGCGCATGGACGTCAACAACATGGTCTCCGCGATGGCCGCAAAGACGGTGGACGCCATGGTCAACGTGGAGCCGTATAATGAGATCGCCGTCGCGGAGGGCATCGGCACGTCCATCATGGATTTCTCGAGTGTGGACAAGATCCCGGTGTTCATGGCGGCGACCCCCGATTTCGTCGAGAAGAGCGCCGACACGGCCGTTGCCTATCTCAAGGCCTGGCAGGATGCAGCGCGCGACTTCAAGGAGAATCCGGCGAAGGTCAGCGACGTGATCTATTCGTTCTTCACGTCGAAAGGCTACAACATATCGCGGGAATCCTTCGCCAAAGCGCTTGCGCGCGTCGAGGTCAATCCGAGCTTTCCCTCCGACCTCGTGCCTAGCTTGCAGCGCGATGCCGAGGTTCTCCTGCGCGAGAAGAAGATCTCCGCCATTCCGGACTGGAAGAAGGCGTTGCGCCCTGATCTTTGGGCGAAGGCCAGCGCATAGCGCGGCAACAGCCCGCCCCGAGAGAAACCATGATGACACCGGCAGACGTTTGCGACGCTATCGTATTCTGCAACGCCATCGCGTGGGGCGAGGTCGGCGCTGTCGTAGCGGCCTTGGCACTCACGTATGGGGTCGCCATGTCGATTGCACTCGTCGTCTACATGTACAGATACCGAGGCCAACGCATGATGCGGAGGTGAAAAAGGGCGGACGCGATAAGCTCCACACTGGTAGCATCGGCTCTCAAGAAGGTTTTTGCTTCGTTTTCCGCGCCGTCATTGCAGCTGCAAATTCGCGGACTTGATTGCGGCGTCAAACTGCGGCTGCTCACGGTCGATCTGCGCGCGAAATTCTTCCGGCGTCGTGCCATTCGGCTCGATACCGAGTGCTGTGAGCTGCGCGACATTGGTGGGGTCCTTTGCCGCGGCGATGACATGCTGGGCAAGCTTGTCGATGATCTCTCTCGGCGTTTTCGCCGGCGCGAGAAAACCGTTCCAGCTCGCGAGAGAGAAGTCTGCGAATGTTGAGCTGATGGTAGGCACGTCGGGCAGCTGCTTCATCGGCTGTGGAGACGCGACACCGAGGAGCCTGACCTTGCCGCTCGCTGCCTGGGGCACAAGATCCGATGCATTCCCGAAGAACATGTCGATCTGGCCGCCGAGCAGAGCGGCCGTCACTTGCCCGCTGCCGCGAAACGGGATGTGTACGGCTTCGAACCCCGCACGCGCGGCAAGGAGCGCGCCGGCGAGATGGGCAACCGAGCCAGTGCCGCTCGATCCGTAGTTGATCTTGCGCATCTGCGCATAGGCGACAAATTCCGCAAGCGTTCTCGCCGGGATCGCGGCGCTGATGCCAAGGATGAATGGGCCGGTGCCGAAAATGCTCACCGGCTCGAAATCCTTGATGGGATCGTAACCGACTTTTTGCAACCGCGGCACTATGGCAATCTGTGGAGAGGCCGCGAAGAACAACGTGTAGCCGTCAGGGGCAGCCTGCGCCACGTACGCCGCCGCCAGCGCACCCCCCGCCCCGATGCGGTTATCGACCACGAAGCTCTGCCTGAATTCCTCCGAAAGCGTGCGGCTCGCCATGCGCGCCATCACGTCCGTGTTCCCACC
>DATBYX010000046.1:0-13388 GCA_036513475.1 Xanthobacteraceae bacterium
GATGATCGAACAGGAGCGCGCCGACCGGAGAGAAGCGCCGCAGGTCATATTTATAAGGCGCGTAGTTGCCGTGCCAGGCAACGACGTCGAGCGGCGACTGCTCGATCTCGCTCGCATAGAGCTCGCCGCCCCATTTCATGATCAGGGTCGAGGGCTCCTCCACGTCGTCATAGGCGGCGATCGGGGTGAGGAAGTCGCGCGCATTGGCAAGGCAGTTGGCCCCGATCGGGCCGCGATCAGGCAGCGTGAAGGCGCCGCCGTAGTTCTCGCACACATAGGCGCGCGCAGGCCCATCGACGAGCTCGACCCGGAAGATCATGCCGCGCTGCATGACGCAGATCTCCCCGGGCTCGATCTCGATCACCCCGAACTCCGTGCACAGGCGCAGCTTGCCCGTCTGTGCCACGATGAGCAGTTCGCCGTCGGCATTGCAGAAATATTCGCTCCGCATCGACGCGGTGACGAGGAGCACATGTGCTGCCATGCCGGTGCGAGTTTCCGCATCGCCTGCAGTGGTCATGGTGCGCAACCCGTGCACGAACGTGAGACTTTCGGCAGGCATGGGAATGGGTCCCCAGCGCATTTGCCCGACGGGCAGTGTGCTCTCGAGCCGCGCCTCCGGTGCCGTGCGGATGAGGTTCTTGTCCACGCGGCGGAAGCGGCCGGAATGTTTCACGCTCGGGCGGATTCGGTAGAGCCAGGAGCGTTGATTGCTCCGTTGCGGCGCGGTGAAAGGCGAGCCGGAAAGCTGCTCGGCATAGAGCCCGTAGCGCACCTGCTGGGGCGAATTGCGTCCGACCGGCAGTGCGCCGGCGAGCGCCTCGGACTCGAACGAATTGCCGAACCCCGACATGTAGCCTGGCGCATGGGCGGCGCGTGCAAGGTCGGTCGTCGCGAAGCGCGCTCTATCCTGGATGTTCATGGCCGGTGCTCCCGGGCTGATGATCGGCGGTATTCTAGCGCACGCGGCGCGAAGGGTGGGCAAAATCGCTTGGCCTGGTCTCAATGATGCGCTCGGCTTCTGGGTGATTTTGCCCACGCGGGCGAAGCCACGGCTTAACGCATCGTTGGCGGGAGCCACAGCGCAATGTGCGGAAAGGCCACATGAAACGAATGCTCGCCGCCGGAGCGGCCATCCTCCTATTCCTGATGTACGCGAGCCTCGCGCACGCCGATTATCCCGATCGTCCCGTGCGCATCGTCGTGCCGGTCGCGGCAGGGGGCGGCGTCGACGTCCTGGCCCGCCTGTTGGCGCAAGCGCTCAGCGAGCGCTGGGGCCAGCATTTCGTCGTCGAGAACCGCCCTGGCGCAGCCGGAATCATCGGGACCAGGTCCGTGATCGCCTCGCCCCCCGACGGCTATACGCTCCTCTACTCGCCGAGCAGCCTTGCCCTTGCAGTCGCCGTCAACAAGTCGCCTCCGTATGACGTCGCCCGCGACCTCAGCCCGGTGATCAACGTTGCAGTGAGCCCCTATGCGCTGGCGCTGCACACGGGGGTGCCCGCCGCATCCGTGAGCGAGCTCGTTGCCTATGCCCGCGCGAACCCGAATGCGCTCTCCTATGGCTCCGCCGGAATCGGCAGCGCATCCCACCTTGCCGCCGAGCTGTTCAAGAGCATGGCAGGGATTGAGATGGTGCACGTGCCCAACAAGGGCATGAACCCTGCGGTCGTGGATCTCCTGGCCGGCGAGGTGCAGGTTCTGTTCGCCAGCATTCCCGCCCTGCAGGCGGAGCACGCGGATCGCGTCCGCGTCATCGCCGTGGCCGAGAGCAGGCGCTCAGCAGTCATGCCCGCGTTGCCGACCATTGCGGAAAGCGGCATTCCAGGATTTGCTGTCGACAACTGGGCGGGCCTTCTCGGTCCTGCCGCAATGGACGCGCAGATCGTCGCCACGCTGCACGACGCGGTCGTCTCGATTCTGGATAGCGCCGAGATGCAAGCGCGCATCAAAACGCTCGGCTATGATCTTATCGCGAGCCCGCCCCGCGAATTCGCCGCGCAGCTTGCGTCCGATATCGCGCGCTGGTCCGACGTGGTAAAGCGCGCAAAAATCCCGTTGAATTGATTAGCGTTGCATGCTCGTAGGGGCAACGCATGCGTTGCCCTGATCCACAGTCAGCGATGCCGAACGAGGGCGAGGCATGCCTCGCCCCTACGCTTGACAGACCATCTTTGCAGGGGCGGGCTTTAAACCCGCCCCTACGTGCGTGAGCGCGCGGGCAGCTGATCAGAAGCTCACGGTCTCTTTGATCGCAGCGGCGGTGTCGGCGGGAAGGAGCTTGCGCCCGACGAAATCGTCCCAGTTCTTGAACTTGGATTTCTCACGTGCCTCCACGATCGCCTTCGACTGCGCGGGGGTGATCTTCGGAAGCTTGCCGATATCCATTTCGCTCGCACTGTTGAGATTCGTCTTGGCGGTGACCGCAGCGGTTGCCGCCCCTGTAGTGGAAGCCTTGGGAGCGGTCATCGGTGCAGTGAGCTTTGGCGCAGGAGTGGTCGAGGGCTTGCTGTCCTGGGCGAACGCGGGAGCCGACAGGAGCGCGATGGTCAACGCGCCGAAAAGAACGTGACGGGTAGACATGGGTGTGAGTTCCTCTCTGGAAGAACCCGCCTGTACTCGCGAGCGGACGCTCGGAGCCAACGGGCCTCGGTGCTCTCAGTCACGGAACGCCGGTGTTACCGCCGCCCGACTGATTGCACTCTTCCTAGCGCACCGATCTCGAACGGCGCATGGCTGACGCGTTCATGCGTCGTTCAGCGCCGGCGCACATTTGCGACACAAACTCCGCCGGCTTACTTCACCTGTCGCAGACGCGTGATCTCCGCGGCGCCGCCCTGCATGGCATCGAGCTCGCGGAATACCTCGCCTGCCTCGCGCGCAATCGCATCGGCAACGGCGGCGATCATGCGCCGGCCCTTCTCCGCAGTGGCGTGCTGTGGGCTGCCGAACCAGCCCGTCGGCGCGATCGAGCGGATGTCGGTGAGCACCGGCTGAAAGCTCCGGGTGCGGCGCAGGCGATCCATCTTGTGACCGTGCGCAGGGTCGGAAGCTCGATCCGGTCGAGATGCACGAGCTCCGGCCGCTCCGCGAGCACCGCAAGCGCCTCGATCTCGCCGCCATGGGTCAGGCCGTTGCAGCTCTTGCCATAGAGCTCCTCCGCGACGTAGCAGGCCTGGACCGTGAGTACCGTCATGGCGTGCTCGCGATGGAGCGCCTCCGCCACGAGCGCCAGCGAGGGCATATTGCCCTCGTGCCAGTTGAGGATAAGCAGGTATCGCGCGCCATGTTTTGCCGTGGAGACGCAGGCGTCGGTGACGAGGCGCATGTAGGTATCGGGCGCAAGCGTGATGGTGGCCTCGAACGGCATGTGCATGGGAGTGACGCCGAGCGGCGTTCCCGGGATCACGAGCGCGTCCATGCGTTCCGCCACCGCATGTGCGATCGTGTTCGCGGCAAACGAATCGGTGCCGGCCGGCAGATGCGGCCCGTGCTGCTCGACGCTCCCTGCCGGCAGGATCACCAGCGGATTCTTTTTCAGCTGGGCCGCGATCTCCGGCTGCGTGAGCTCGACGAAATAGCGGCTAGGCAACATGGCGGCTTGCTCCCGCGACCTTGGCGTGGGCGTCCGCGATCACCTCGGCAATGGCAACCGTGCGGCCCTGCTGCTCGATCGAGCGCAACGCCGCATACACCACCGCGACGGCGACATTGCCGTTGTGCGCCGAGAGCTCGTTCGCTTTTCCCGTGCGGCAGCTCTCCGCGAACATGTCGAGCTCGGCGCGGAACATGTCGCTTTCCGGCACCCCGATCTCCTCGCGTTCCCCATAACCCTGCGTCCCGCGCTGGATGTAGAGAGTGGAGGTCTTGTGCAGCTCCGCCGGCGTGTCCCAGGTCGCAAAGTCGATCTCGTAATGCATGAGGCCTTTGGAGCCGAAGATGCGCACCGCGAACACCCCCGGGGACGTCCAGCTGGCGCCGACATAGCCGATCTTGCCGTCGGCGAACTTCAACAGCGTCATCGTCTGGTCGTCGACCTCGGCGCCCACTGGCGAGAGCTTCGCTGCCATTGAGCTTGCCGCAACGATCTCACCGCCGAGATAATGCAGCACGTCGAACTGATGGATGGCGAGCTGAGAGAGCGGCCCCCCGGGTGCCTTCGCCTTGTACCAGCGCCAGGTCTGCGGAGTGAGCTCCAGCGCACGCTCGTTGGAGAAATTTGCTTCCATGAACGCGACGCGGCCGAGCTCGCCCGCATCGATCATCTCACGCATGCGGCGGATGCCCGCCATCAGCCGTGCGCTGTGGCCGACCGTGACCGTCACCCCATGGCTCTTTTCCAGCGCCTCGATCTCGAGGCCTTCCTCGAGCGTGCTCGCGATCGGCTTTTCCGTGTAGATGTGTTTGCCGGCCCGTGCGGCTTCGCGCGCAACGGGGAGATGCTGCTCGTTGGGTGTGGTGATGATCACGCCTTCGATGCGCGGGTCCGCGAGCAAGCTAGGAAGGTCGGGAGCGCTCGCGACCCCGAACTCCTGCGCAAACGTCGCGCGCTTCTCCTGCGAGCGGCTGTAGCCAGCCGTAATCGTGAGCCTGTCCGATGCGTGTGCCGCACGGGCGAGCACCTTCGCCCAGCGCCCCAGCCCGACGATCCCGACATTCACCCGATTTGGTTTCATTTTATGCCACGTAGCGCAGCGGCACAGCCCGGCGGTAGCGGCGCACCCGGTCCTCGTCGACGTCAACGCCGAGCCCGGGAGCGTCGGAGACCTCCACATGTCCGCGCACGATGCGGATGGGCTGCGCGGTCACGTCGTCGGCAAGTCCCTCGTTGGAGAGCGTGAGCCCCCAATCGATCTGCGGCAGCGCCGCAGCGATATGCACGGCGGCGGCGCAGGCGATGCTCGACTCGCCGGTCTTGGCGGCCACGTTGACCTTGAGGCCGAGCTCCTCGCAGAGGTGCCCCGCTTCCATGACGGCGCGCATGCCGCCGAGCTTGATGGTCTTGAGGCTCGCCCCGCGTGCAGCACCCTGCGCGTGGAAGCGGCGGAGGTCCTCGAGCGAGTGGATGCTCTCGTCCGCGCCGATCGCGACCGCGCCCGCTTCCGCAGCAGCCTTGGCCACGGTGGCCATCCCCGCGAGGTCTTCGGCCGGCACCGGCTGCTCGAAGAAGTCGAGGCGTGTGCCCGCGAGCGCGCGCACGTATTGGACCGCCTCCTCCGTGCTCCAGCCCTGATTGGCATCGGCGGAGATGAGGGCGCCGGATCCGATCAGCGCGCAGATGCGGCGTGTGCGCTCGGCATCGACGCGCGGCTTGTCGATACCGACCTTGATCTTGAACGCGACATACCCCTGAGCCTTCTTGCTTTCCGCCTCGCGGAGGTCGGAGGCGAGCTCGCCGGTGCCGATGACGCCGAGAATGGGCATGCGTCTTCTCACTCTTCCGCCGAGGAGCGCGCAGGCGGGCTCGCCCGCGGCGCGCCCGACGAGGTCGTGCAGCGCCATCTCGATTGCAGCCTTGGCGGACGTGTTCGCGTACATGCGCTCCCGCATGGCCGCGACCGTGCCCGCAATATCTTCCGGCGGGCGGCCTTCGACCGCCGGCGCAAGATAAGTGATCGCCGCCATCATGCTCTCGACCGTCTCGCCGGTCATGGTGGGAGCGGATGCGGCCTCGCCCCAACCGAATGTGCCGTTGTCTGCTTCGATGCGCACGAGCACGTTGTCCGCGGTCCTGATCTCCACCCCCGCCATGAACACGGGCTTCTTCATCGGAATGGTGACCGCAATCGGCTCGACCCGCTTGATTTTCATGGTTTCACGCGGTTCATCGTGTAGCACGTAGCCACGATCGAGCGCGTGGCGCCCGTGCCGTTGTGCACGTAGCATTTCTCCATCTGGTCGGCCGAAAGGAGCGAGATGTGAAAATAGCCGTCCACATCGGCCCCGACGATCGACTCGTTGTCCGCTGAGAGCGCCCAGGCGAACGGCTCCTTGGTGTCGGCGGCGCTCGAGGACGAATGACCCCAGGCAAGACGGCCGTCCTGACCCTCGACCACATGGGTGGCCTCGATTTCGTGCACCCGCGGAGTATCCGCCGCGGTCTGACTTCCGGGATGATGAGGATTGTTGCCGAGCACGACCGCCTTGCCTTTTCCCGTCCAGGTGCCCCTGAGATTCGGAATGGCGTCCTGTGCATGCACGGGGGCGACAGTGGCGCCGAGGAGCGCCATTAGCAGAACCAGGTGCCGCATGACCTCTCTCCAATGATGGAATGGTCCTCCGACCTTGCCCGCGAATGATGATCGCTGCAACCGCGGACGGGTTGCGCGAAAGCTCAGCATCACTCCGCCTTGATGCCTGCGTCCTTCACGATCGGCCACCATTTCGCGATCTCGGCCTTCTGCAAGGCCGCGAGCGCCGCGGGTGTCTGCTCGTCGCGCGGCACGATCTCGCTTCCGGTTTGTGCCAGGCGCTGGCGCACCGCACCATCGGCCAGGGCGTCCACCACGGCGGTGTTGAGCCGCGCGATCACGTCCCGCGGCGTGCCCTTGGGCGCCCAGAGCGCAAACCACGGCGAGGCGTAGAAGCCGGGCAGTCCCGCCTCGTCCACGGTCGGGATCTCGGGCGCCGCTTGTAGCCGCTGCCTGGACATGACCGCATAAGCCTTGATCGTGCCGGCGCGCACATGCTCGAGCGCGATGTTGGGCGCGACTGCCATCAGATCGATGTGCCCTGCGATCATATCCCCCATTGCCTGCCCTGCGCTGCGGTAGGTCACGAACGCAAAGCGGGTGCCGGTCTGTCGTTGGAACAGGATGCCGGCGAGATGCGCGGGGCTGCCTGGGCCGATGTGCCCGAGCGAGGCCTTGTCCGGGTTGGCCTTGAGCCACGCGATCAGCGCCTTGAGGTCGTCCGCCGGCATGCTCTGTCTTGCGAGAATGAGCTGCGGAGTATGCGCGATGAGCGCAACCGGCGCGAAATCCTCGATCACGTCGTAGGGCAGCGTGTAGATCGCGGCGTTGAGCACGTGGGTGGAGAACGAGAGGCTGATGCCAAGCGTGTAGCCGTCGGGCTTGGCGCGGGCAAGACGCCCGGTGCCGATGCTGCCGCTGGCGCCGGGGACATTGTCGATGATCAGCGGCTCGCCGAGCGTGTTGCGCATGCGCTCGGTGACAATGCGCGCGACCACGTCCTGCGGCCCGCCCGCGCCGGTGGGCACAATCACCGTGATGGGACGCGATGGATAATCCTGCGCGCGCGCCATCCGCGCGCTCCCCGCAGCCGCAGCCGCTGTAGCTGCAATCCGCAGAAATCCACGTCGTCCCAGCGTCATCATGCTTTCTGCACCATGATGGATGCGCAAGCGGCAAACTCCGCCTGCTCCCTCATAGGCGTTAGCACAGTGGCGTGTCCCGGGCGCAGTGCAGCATGAGCAGCGCATTTATTATCTATTCCATGGCACACACTATCACTGCGCTGCTCATGATGCGCTGCAGAACCGGGACCGCACAAGCTCTCGCACGTTCCAGCTCTGAGGCCGTGGCGGTCCCGGATCAGCGGCGCACCGCTTCGCGCCCCACGCGCGGAGATCATGGAAGCGCTGGTGCATGCGCTCGCGCTGCGCCGCATCCGGGACACGGGCGCTAAAACTTCGGGAAGAGCTGCTGGTCGGCGAGCCAGCGCGACATCTTCGGCCCGCGCTTGTTGCGCGGCGCTTTGCGCAAGCCCTCGTCGTGGCGCTCCTTGTTCGGCCACACATGCGTGGCCGTCACCGCCATGCGCACGCGAATGTCCTCGTGCGTGACGTTGAACACCATGAGGTCCTGCGCCAGCGCCAGCGGGCCCTCGTAAGCCTTGCGGATCTCGCGCTCGATCTCCGCGCCCGTGTCGAAGTCATTGAAGAAGTGATAGACCACCGCAAGCCGCGGCTTCACCCGCACCAGCACCTGCCCCGCTTCTTCCGGCGCGCTATGGATCACCGTGCCGACCGCGCGCGCGGTGCGCTCATCATAACCGGAGCGCTCGATGAGCTGCTTCACCGTGTTGAAGCATTCGTGGATCAACAGGTCGGCGCCCTGTGCGTTCTCGATGAAGAACCGGTTTGGCGTGGTATCGCCGGAGAACACGAACGTGAGCCCGTTCCACTCCAGCCGATAGCTCACCGGGCCGTCGTAGATATGAATGGCGGGAAAGCTCCGGATCACCACGCCGTTCTTCTCATACACCACGCCGGTCTTGCTGAAATCGAACTCGTGCACGTCCACCTCCGCGCCGGCGTCGGGAAGGACGCCGAGCCGCGTGTCCATGTCCCAGGCGAGCGACTCCATCTGCCGGCGCACGAAATGCGCGATGCCGTATTTCGGCTCGGGGCCGGACGGGCCATAAAGGACGAGCGGCTTCACTCTTCCTCCGGTCCAGCTCCCGATCCACACCTGCGCGAAGTCGCCCACATGGTCCGCATGCAGATGGGTGGCGAAATAGGCGGTGATGTCCTGATGCGGGATTTCGAGCGCGGTGAAATTCGTCTGCGAGCCCGCGCCGAAATCCATGATGAACTTGTCGCCGTTGCCGAGCTCAATGAGCCAGGAGCAGTTGGCCTGCGCCCGGCGCACGAACGGCCGGCCGGTGCCGAGCGCAACGATGCGCATCTCGTTCGCCCCAAGCGGCTCGGTGTTGGGAAAATAATGGTCCCGCGTGCTGCTCATGGCGGTTTCAGAAATACGCCTGCGCGGGGCCGACCGGCGGCTCCCAGTCGCAATCGCTCCAGGGCCCGCTGCCTCCTTCCCTGATATAGGCGATGCGCCCTTGTGGGCTCGGCTGCACCCGCCCCGCGAACAGGCCCTGCAGCCAGTCGAGGACATAATCGTGCACGTCGAGCCCGCCGAGATTTCCGATCGACCAGAGCGGATGATACTGATTCTCGAACACCCACAGCTCTTTCTCCGTCGTGAGCTCGTGATAGGCCGCGATCGCGTCCTCGAGCGGGCAGAGCGGATCGAACTCGCCCGTGATCAGCAACGTCGGACAGGCGATGGTGCCGAGATGTCCGCGAACGGTCATGCCGGCGGCGACCTCGGCGTCGAAGGCCGCCTCGTCCTCGTAGCCCGCCATGTACATGAACATCTGTTTGAACCGCGGCGAAGACTGGCTGAAGATCGTGTTGTTCGGATTGAAGCAGGCGACCGCGCTTACCACAGCGGCAACGCGCCGGTCATAGCTCGCAAGCCGCAGCGACCAGTAGCTGCCCATGCTGATGCCGTAGATCGCGATCCTCTGCGCATCCACTTCCGGGCGCTTGGCCAGATACGAGATCACCGCTGCCCCCGCGCGCTCGTAGTTGTCCTTCACGGCACGGATCTTCTGCAGGTTGGAATTGCCTTGGCCCGGCCCGTCCATCGCCAGCACGTGACAGCCGCGCGTCCTGGCGATGTTGTGCGCGGCCTTGGGAAAGACTTCCTTGGTCTGGTCCATCCCCGGGACATAGATCACGACCGGCGCCTTGCGGCAGTCGGGAAGAAGATGCAGCAGGCATGAGATGGTCTTGCCGTCATCGAACGGCACTTCGACGCGCTCGATCGGATAATCCGCGACTTCGCTCCGCCGATCCACCATCTCGTTGAGCTTGTTGCAGAGGCGGATCTTGACCGGGTGATCATCGTAATAGATCGGGTGCTGCGCCATGCGGTAGGCTTCGATGGCGTGATCGTAATGGCTGGTCGCCGTGGCGTTCGCGCCCTGCTTCTGGGCGAGCTTTGCGAGCGCCTCATGCCGCTCCGCCGCTTCCCGCCACACCTTCGGCAGCATGCGATAATTGCGCGCGCGCTTGTCTGCGGGCACTTCCAGGTCGTCGCGTTCGAAATTCTGCACCCGGCCGCGCAGATTGAGCGCAAGATCGAGCATCCATTGCTGATTGTCGCGCTG
This sequence comes from Xanthobacteraceae bacterium, assembly GCA_036513475.1. Taxonomy (GTDB): domain Bacteria; phylum Pseudomonadota; class Alphaproteobacteria; order Rhizobiales; family Xanthobacteraceae; genus VAZQ01. Next base: position 9,922 of record DATBYX010000046.1, read on the forward strand.
CGTCCGAAGCTTTCTCATGGCACCCTTCCTCCCGCTCCCGGTTCGGTCGTAGCCCGGATTGCGCATTCTTGCGCGATCCGGGGAGCGGTGCGCAATACGGACCACCGTGTCGCTGGATGTCGCGCTACGCGCTCCATCAGGGAGATTCCGGTTGAATCTGTGTCGACCCCTGCTAACTTCTTACCAACTCATGATCGATGGACACCGATAATGGCATCGAAAGACACGGCCAAGCTCTCCGCCAAATTTCAGATTTCCATCCCGAAGGCGATCCGGACAGCCCGGCGCTGGCAGGCGGGGCAGGTGTTTGCCTTCATTCCAAAGGGCGAGGGCATGTTGCTGGTTCCGGTGCCGAAACTGGAGGAGCTGTCCGGGCTGGCGCGCGGCGCCAAGCCCAAGGCTTACCGCGACCGTACTGACCGCGTCTGATGCGGCTCGTCGATACGTCTGCCTGGATCGAATGGCTGATGGGTTCACCGGTTGGCGTTTCGGTGGCCGCCGAATTGCCCGAACGCTCGCAATGGCTGGTCCCAACGCTGGTGCAGCTCGAATTGGCGAAATGGCTGACCCGTGAGGTCGGCGAAGACAAGGCCGACCGGGTGATCGCGTTCACCGAGACCTGCGTCGTTGCCGATCTCGACACCGCGACCGCGCTTTCGGCGGCAGACCTGTGTGCCAGGCATAAGCTCGCGACCGCGGATGCAATCGTCTATGCTACTGCTCTGGCGCATGACGCCGAGCTGTTGACCTGTGATCGTCATTTCGAAAACCTGCCCGGCGTGCGATACGTGCCGAAGACAGGCAGGTGAGAACCCATCTGCCGCCGCGCATTTCCCCGTAGCCTGGATTGCGCTTGCGCAATCCGGGGAACAGCGCCCCGGATGTCGCGCTATGCGCTCCATCCGGGCTACAGTGGTGAAACGATTCGCGCCATCCCATGAGCCTTGTCACCAAACAAACATCTCCCGCGCAAACCGCGTTCCGACTGATGCCGACCGAGATCGTGAACCGGCTGTTCACCGGACATGCCGCGCAGGTTCTTGCCTGCTTTCCCGCGGGCTGCATCGATCTGGTGATAACGTCACCGCCGTACTGGACGGCGGTAGGCTACGATGAGGCTGAGAATCCCTGGAGCTCGTACGAAGCCTACCTGGCCGACATGCAGTCGGTCTGGACGGAGTGCGCCCGGGTGCTGCGCCCGAACGGCAAACTTTGCATCAACGCGCCGATCATGCCGATCCCTAAGGAGATGATCCGGCAGCACACGCGGCATCTCAAGAACATGGCCTTCGACATCGAGCACGGGATCCTGCGACAAACGGAGCTGCAGCGCTACAGCCTCTTCATCTGGCAGAAGCAGACATCCAAGATGATGTTCGGAAGCTATCCCAATCCGGGCAACATCATCGAGAACAACACGATCGAGTTCATCAATGTCTACGTGAAGCCGGGCAAGCCGCCGAAGTTCGCTGCACAGGTGAAGGAGGCGAATACGCTCAGCCGCGCCGAATGGCTCGACCTCAGCCAGCAGGTCTGGTTCATATACCCACAGGACGTGAAGCGTGGGGGCGATCACCCCGCCCCCTTTCCGGAAAAGCTGCCGGCGCGCCTCATGCGCCTCTACACGCATGGCGCCGTTGCCAACTTTCCCGGCGAGATCGTGCTTGATCCCTTTGTCGGGACCGGCACCACCTGCGCGGTCGCGAGCCAGATGCGCCGGCGCTATGTCGGCATCGACATCAACCCTGCCTATCTCGATATCGCGCAGGCGCGCCTTCGCGAAGCACGCGCACGTGCGCCGCTTCTCCTCGTCGGCCGGCCGAGATATCCGGGCCGGGATGAGCTGAACGACATGGCTTCCATCCCAGCGGGCACCAACGGCAAGGCTGCGCAAGCCAAGCACAAACGCAAGACTTACGGCCGCAAGCTCCGCATCAAAAAGCCCGATCAGATCCCGCTTGTGTAGCTGCTCTGCCTGCATCCCCAGCCCGGATTGCGCACGATGCGCGCCATCTGGGCCACCCCGATGCCGTCTTCAGCGCCGCCGCTTTTCGCGTCCGCTGCCGCTCAGTAGCGCAGATGCTCTTGCCGCTCATGCAGCCAGGCCTGCTCATCCGGTATGGCCAGCGCATCCAGGTCTTGCGGCGTCGCAAGTGCATCGTCCACCCATTCTCGCAGCAACGGACCGCCGTTGATGACATCGATGGCGAGCCGGCCGTGCTCGTATTCATAGGCGAAATCGCGCCAGAGCGGATAGCCCGGATACAAACGGCGAATCGCCTTGAACGCGAGCGACTGGAGACGCCAAGGCTTGAACGCTGCGTGATCGTAGCTGGGATCTTCGGTGTGGATCTGTATCCCGTAGCAAAGCTTGCCGACGTGTTTGTGAAAGGTAGGCTCGAAGGCGCAATGGCGCAGGCGGCAACCGCGTAGCCACCGCGGTGCAAGGGAGTACATTTCCTTCATCACGCGTGTCGTATCGATGTCGGGCGCGCCGAACAGCTCCAGCGGCCGAGTGGTGCCGCGCCCTTCCGAGAGCGTTGTGCCCTCGACCATCACCGTGCCCGCATAGGCGCGCGCCATCCACAAATTCGGCGCGTTGGGACTGGGATTGATCCACGCGCGCGCACCAAGCGGCCAACCGAATGCAGGCGCGGCATCGGGCCGCCAATCCTGCATTTCGATGATGCGATACTCGACATCGAGCTTCAGTAATTCCACAAACCACGATGCTAGCTCGCCGAGCGTAAGTCCATGCCGCATCGGCAACGGTCCAGCCCCGACAAAGCTGTGCCACCCGGATCGGAGCGTCAGGCCTTCGATCACACGCCCGACCGGGTTGGGGCGATCCAATACCCAGACGGCTTTTCCGAGTCGTGATGCCGCTTCCAAGAGGTAACGCAGCGTCGTGATGTACGTATAAATCCGGCAACCCAAATCCTGTAAATCGACGAGGATGACGTCGAATGTATCCATCATCTCACTCGTCGGCTTGCGCACATTTCCGTACAGGCTGAATACCGGGATGCCGTGCACTGGGTCCTTGAAGTGCGCCGACTCGACCATGTTGTCCTGTTTTTCCCCGCGCAGGCCATGTTGCGGACCGAAAGCGGCGGTGATCTTGACATCGCCGCAGGCGGCCAATGCATCGAGCGAATGCGTCAGGTCTTCCGTGACCGAAGCGGGATGGGCGAGCAATGCAACACGCCGGCCATGCAGTGGTGCGCGAAAGGCGGGTTCAGCGACAAGCCGATCAATGCCAAACTTCATGCTTGCTACGCTGCAGAAATTTCGTGCGCGAAGCAAACGGAATGATGGAAATCCGGCTTGCCTGGGGGGTGCGCCAAAGCCCAATATGATTTGCGGCCGCTGGTTTCTTCGAGCACCGCCGAGAGACCGAGACGCCAGACAGCGTCGCGCCGCAAGCTCGATGCCCGATCCAGGTCGAGCGAGGCTTGCAGCGTGTA
>DATBYX010000047.1:0-7956 GCA_036513475.1 Xanthobacteraceae bacterium
TGCGGGCCTTGACGGCACCGCAAGCCGGCTGCCGTGACCCACGCCGGCTACGCATACTGCCAGCTACGCGATACAGAACTGTCAGTACAATTCCGGCATGGGCACGGACCTCGAGCGACGAGCCCATGGTCAGGCGCACCGCCATCGTGGCGATGCATGATCTGCTGACCGGGAGATCCCCTTCGCCCTATCGTCCCGCCCCGTACTTTAGGGGCAGATGCTTAACCCTTCCTGAACCCTACTGGCCTGAAGGCTGTGGCAAAACTGGCGTCCCAGGCTGTGCCAAAGGCGCGCACCCCGCCCCCATGTCGTCCCATACGGCGTTACCGACGCACGGCCGGTGTCCCTTCGGCCGTACTACGGCCCATGTCTCTTCGCCCACATGGCGGAGCCGGCTTCGCCCAATCTATGACGCCGACGCTGCCGGCTCGGTTTCGGCCATAAGCCAATCGAGGTAAGCCTTGTCGACGCTCTCGAGCGGCAGCACCAGGATCGCGGGCGTGCTGTAGGAATGCATCTCTTTGACCGCGGCGCTGACGCGCTCGGCAAATGCGGCGCGCGTCTTGATGATCATCACCGTTTCTTCGCCCCGCTCGATCGCACCTCGCCACCAATAGTGCGAGATCATGCCCGGCAGGATGTTGACACACGCGCAGAGCCGTCGCTCCACCAGCGCACGCCCGGCCCGCTCCGCCTCGACAACGGAAGGATAGGTCGTATAGACGAAGATCGCGCGCTCCATTTTTAACCTCCGTCGGCCATTGTCATCGCCTGGCCGGCTGCCCGAAGGCCACGCCGCATGAACTCCGGCAGTCGCAGTCCCGCGAGCGCCGCATTGGCAAGTCCGAGCTACGACCGCATTGCCTTTGTCGCAAGCCCGATCTGCGAGGCGCAAGATGCATTGCAAAAACTAGGCGCTGCATATGGAAATGCCGCTCCGGAATCCGCCGATGTCATCGTAGCGTTGGGCGGTGACGGGCTGATGCTGCAGACGCTGCACAGGTTCATGTCCTGGGGGAAGCCAATCTACGGCATGGACCGCGGCACCGTCGGATTTCTCATGAATGAATTCCACGAAGGCGGCCTGCGGGAGCGACTCGCGGCCGCCCGTATCACCGTGATTCACCCGCTGCTGATGTGCGCCCACAACAAGGCCGGTGAAGCCAAAGAGTGTCACGCCTTCAATGAAGTCTCGCTGTTCCGGCAGACCTACCAGGCCGCACGATTGCGCATCGTGATCGACGGCGAAATCCGCCTCCCCGAGCTAGTCGCCGACGGTGTTCTGGTCGCCACCCCTGCCGGTTCAACGGCCTACAACCTCTCCGCTCAAGGCCCGATCATCCCGATCAGCGCGTCCCTGATGGCGCTTACGCCGATCAGTCCATTCCGGCCGCGACGGTGGCACGGCGCCCTGCTGTCGGATCGCGCCCAGGTCCGGGTAGAGGTGATCGAGCCGGAAAAGCGGCCCGTGGCAGCGGTCGCCGATCACGACGAAGTGCGCGCTGTCACCGCGGTCGATATCAGAATGGACCAGGCAATAGGCATGAGGTTGCTGTTTGATCCTGGCCACAGCCTGGATGAACGGATCGTGCGCGAGCAATTCGGATATTGATTTTGATACCGTCATGCCCGGCCTTGTGCAGCCTTGCGCCGGGCATCCACGGCTTCAGTGCCGCGGTCAAGACGTGGATGGCCGGGACAAGCCCGGCCATGACGACGAGGGAAATGCAAGGTCAAAAGGGCTCAGGCGCGGCTCAGGCGACTGCGCGCGGATGCCCGCGGTTGACCATTGTGGTAAAGCGAAGACGCTGAGAACAGTGCAAGCAAGGAGGCCGACGATGGTTCAGGAGAGCGTGGTCCGGCACAAACGCGGCGGGCTCTATTTCGAGGATTTCGCTGTCGGTCGTCTGTACGAGCACCCGCTTACCCGCACGGTGACGCAGATGGACAACATGCTGTTCTCCAACATGACGCTCAATCCGCAGCCGCTGCACATCGACCGGCATTTCTGCGAGCAGGAGACCGAGTGGGGCCAGCCGCTGATGAATTCGCTGTTCACGCTGGGGTTGATGATCGGCATCATGGTGAACCATCTCACTGTCGGGACTACCATCGCCAATCTCGGCATGACTGAGGTGAAGTTTCCGCATCCGCTGTTCGAAGGCGACACGGTGCATTGCACCACCGAAGTCATCAGCAAACGCGAGTCCACATCGCGCCCCGGCGCGGGCATCATCGAATTCCAGCACCGTGCGTACAATCAGAACAACAAGCTCGTGGCCGAATGTCGCCGTCAGGTTTTCATGCGCATGCGGCCGACCTGATGCGTTCTTTTTTGTTCGTCCCCGCCGACGGCAGCAAGAAGCTCGACAAGGCCATGGCGAGCGGCGCCGATGCCGTGATCATCGATCTTGAGGATTCCATCGCGCCTGAAGCCAAGGCAGCTGCCCGCAAAAGCGCAGCCGCCTTTCTCACGGCGGCCGCGAAGTCTGCGGACCGCCCTCACCTGCTCGTGCGCGTCAACGGCATTGCGACCGGCCTGATCGACGAGGATCTCGAGGCGGTCGCCGGCGCAAGACCGGATGCCATCATGTTGCCCAAAGCGGAAGGGGGCGCGAGCGTCATCCACGTGGACGCGAAACTCACGGCATGCGAGGCCATTGCAGGTCTGCCCGATGGCAGCATCAAGATCCTCGCCATCGCCACCGAGACTGCAGGGGCACTTTTTCTCGCGGGCACCTATGCCGGGGCGAGCAGCCGGCTCGAGGGTCTCACGTGGGGCGCGGAAGATCTTTCCGCCGAGCTCGGCGCCGAAACGAACCGTGATGCCGACGGCCAATTCCTGGATCCTTACCGAATCGCGCGCGCGCTATGCCTCGCGGGAGCCGCCGCGGCCCGGGTGCCTGCGTTCGATACGGTGACCCCTGACTTCCGCAACGCGGATCTGCTGCGGCGCGAAGCCGAGGAAGCACGCCGCGATGGCTTTCAGGGAAAAATTGCCATTCATCCGGCTCAGGTGCCGATCATCAACGAGGTGTTTACGCCGACCCCGGCCGCAGTCGCCCAGGCACGCGCAATCGTCGCCGTGTTCGATGCGAACCCCGGGAAGGGAGCCGTTGCGATTGAGGGGGTGATGTATGACCGGCCGCACCTTGCGCGGGCGTGTCGGGTGCTGGCGCGGGCAAAATCGGCGGGGGTGGGCTGATCGCAGCAAGCTCCGCGATACCTCCCCCTGAAAGGACCCTGAAAGGGGAGGTCGGCGACCCCCGACTTGATCGGGGGGAGCCGGGTGGGGGTCAACTCGCGCCCCCGATGATCTCCAATCCACGCTCCGAGTGCCGGACCCCCCACCCGACAACATTTGCTTCGAAACGAAGCAAACGCTGTCGACCTCCCCCTTTCAGGGGTCTTTCAGGGGGAGGTATGGACGTCCGGAATATCAGGCCTTCGAAGCAGGGTAGACAGCAGTGGGGTCGAATGTCTTTTCTGCGTCGCGAAATTCGAGCTCCACCTCACCGGCCCTACCGATCGGCACAGCGCGATAGAAGCAGGAGCGGCGCCCGGTATGACAGGCGCCGGGGCCTTCCTGCTCTACCCTGAGCCACACCGCATCCTGGTCGCAGTCGATGCGCATCTCGCGCACATGTTGCACGTGACCGGAACTCTCCCCCTTGCGCCAGAGGGTCCGGCGTGAACGGCTGAAATACCAAGCCTCCCCCGTGGCGATGGTTCTCTCCAATGCGGCCGCGTTCATGTGCGCGACCATGAGCACGTCGCCTGAACGTGCGTCAGTGGTGACGCAGGTGACGAGACCGTCAGCGTCGAACTTGGGCGAGAAGGTCCGCCCCTCTTCCACTTCTCTGGCCGTATGCAGCACGCCAGAGTCACGAGTCTGGTCTGACAAGCAATCCTCGTTCTGGAACGACCGCCAGACGATGACGGCAGCGTCCCGTTTCCTGGATGGCGCAGTCTTCTAGCTAGCGATCGTTCTCTGCTGACGCTCAGGTGCCGTCCGTATCCGGCTCGCGCCAGCGAGGGAAACGCCTATATATTGGCTCAGGAGAGCGGTGCAATTGGCCGACTCTTTGCCCGACGAACACCATGCTGAATGACGTCTACAACCGCCGCATCCTCGAGTTGGCCGCCAATATACCGAGATTAGGCCGATTGGAAGCGCCCGACGCAACCGCGACAGCGCATTCGAGGCTGTGCGGCTCAACCGTTACCGTCGACCTCAAAATGAACGGCGACACCATCATCGACTTTTCTCACGAGGTGAAGGCCTGCGCGCTCGGTCAAGCCTCCTCCTCGATCATGGCAAGCCATGTGATCGGGGCAAAAGCAGAGGAATTGCGCAGCCTGCGCGAAACGGTTCGGCGGATGCTGAAGGAAAACGGCGCGCCGCCTGGAGGCAAGTGGGCCGATATCGCCGTCCTCGAGCCGGTGCGCGATTATAAAGCGCGACATGCGTCTACCATGCTGACATTCGATGCGGTGACCGCCGCAATCGATCAGATCGAGGCCAGACGGAAAGCGGTGGCAGAGACGCCGTGACCATACGTCCCACTGCGTGTCTGGCAGCGCTGGCATTCCTCTTTTCGCAATCAGGCCGCGCCGCCCCAGGGGTCGACTGCGGCACCGAAGCCAAGATCCTGAACCAAGCTCAATCCGAGTTGCCGCGCATCGATGTGACCTCGCCAGCGGATCGACCGCCATACTGCATTACGTTGGAAACCCTCATGGCATTCGCGGGGCGCGTGAAGGCGCATGTCGCGCGCTGCCCGAATTCAGAGCTTGCCGCCGGCATGGCGGAATGGTCAAAAACCCAGACGGGTTATTCCAAGCTGTTCATGCAGCACCGCTGCAAGCGCACAATGTGAGCGGTCGGAAAAGCGAGAGGGACGACGCATGCGTCGCCCCTGACGGAAGCGCCTTGGTGCGGTGCGCCTCAGTCGCTCCGGTCATCTCCCGGGCGCCCGACGGTTGCGAGCGAGGCCGCCGTGTTGAGGGTCGGCTGGCGATCGGGCTCCGGCTCGAACAACGTATCGATCGTACTCAGGCGCATACGCTGCAGCTCATCAGCCGAGAGGCGGTACAACGGCTCCCACGGTGGAATGCGCAATGCCGTCTCCAGAAGATCAACTCCTCCACCCATCTCGATCGTGTACTGCGCGAGGCGGCCGATGTCGCGCTGAACGACGTTGAGCTCCTCTGCGGAATAGCTCGATTCCAGCGCCTGTTTGCGCTTCTTTCCCAGCCAGATTTGATGCACGAGGACGTGTGCTTCCGGTGGAACGTAGCGCCGCGAGCCGGCCAGCAGAAGAAAGGCACACATCGACTCGCAGTTCCCGTTCGGAGATAGCGTCGCGCGCTGCTCGTCCTTGGCCGAGCCCGGCACTGGAGTTGTTTTGCCGATCGTGGTGACCATGTCCAAACTGCGGATCATCCGGCCGAGCATGAGCGTCCCCAGGACCGACCCTCCATCCGAGTCGAGCACCAGAACCCCCCCGCGCACATTGGGATCCTTGGCGAAAGTCTCAAACTCCCGGGGCGTGTCCGCAGTGATATAGCCCGTTGCGGAAATCCAGACTCGGCAGTCCGAGCCACAGGCCTCAGCTGGTCCCTCGCGTCGCCACTCGAACCGCATGGGAGCGCTGCCATCGTCGGCGGGCGCCGGCGGGCCGGCCCAAACCTGGACAACGCCGCAAGCGAGCGCTAATGCGCCCCAGAAAAATCGGAGCATACCGACCCTCATTCTTGACGCCACGCCGACCCTTCTTATGGGGACCACTTACGGGGGGATCGGTCGAGAAGCGCCGTGTGCCCTGAATCGAGTGCCTCTTTTAAAGGCGGCAGAGATTCGGGTCCAGCCCTAAATAGCGGCGAGGACCGCCTAAATCTTTCGCGGGGGCAAGGAACATGGAAGCAGCATGCGGCCCTGTCCGAATGCTCAGCATATGCTCACGCTCTTTCGCGGGCTGCTATCGGGTCCGAAGCTGATGGCACAGGCACTCATCCGTGCATACCGCCTGACCCTCTCCCCCCTTATCGGCTTTGATTGTCGGCATCTGCCCACATGTTCCGCCTATGCGGAGGAAGCGGTCGGCCGCTTCGGTATTTGGGCCGGAGGGTGGATGACCGTGGCAAGATTGTGCCGTTGCCACCCCCTGGGTACCTCGGGTCTCGATCTCGTCCCGCGTTCCCTCCCCCCGCATGCACATTGGTACCTGCCCTGGCGCTACGGCCGCTGGCGCGGAACCAGTAGCGGTTGACGCGCCCTCGCCGGGCGGGCTAGCCACTGCGCTCGGCTGAGCCGCCCGCCGGTCCTCGGCTAAATTACGCTTCACTGTTCCACCTACGCCCTCAGGCTTACCTGCATTCGTAGGCAGCGAGTGAGCAGGAGATACACATGGTCACGCTTACCTTTCCCGACGGCGCGCGTCGGGAGTATCCCGACGGCATCAGCGGCGCCGACATTGCAAAGGGCATCTCACCCTCGCTCGCCAAGCGCTCGGTCGCGATGGCACTCGACGGAACGGTCGCCGATCTTGCGGATCCCATCGAGCATGACACGAGGATCGAGTTTCTCACGCGCGAAGACCCGCGCGCGCTGCCGCTCATCCGTCATGATGCCGCGCACGTCCTGGCCGAAGCGGTGCAGACGTTGTGGCCGGGCACCCAGGTCACCATCGGGCCGGTGATCGAGAACGGGTTTTACTACGACTTCTTCCGCAACCAACCGTTCACGCCGGACGATTTCGCCGCGATCGAGAGCAAAATGCGCGAAATCATCGCGCGCGACAAACCCTTTACCAAGGAGACGTGGTCGCGTGAGAAGGCGAAGCGCGTCTTTCGCGACAAGGGCGAGCTGTTCAAGGTCGAGCTGGTCGACGCCATTCCGCAAGGGGAGGAGATCAAGATCTACAAACAGGGCGAGTGGTTTGACCTCTGCCGCGGACCGCACATGGCCTCGACCGGGAAGGTGGGAGGTGCGTTCAAGCTGCTGAAGGTTGCCGGGGCCTACTGGAGGGGTGATTCCAACCGCGAAATGCTCTCACGCATCTACGGCACCGCTTTCGCCAAGCAGGAGGAACTGGAGACCTATCTCAAACAGATCGAGGAGGCGGAAAAACGCGACCACCGCAAGCTGGGCCGGGAAATGGATTTATTCCATTTCCAGGAAGAGGCACCAGGCTCGGTTTTTTGGCATCCCAAGGGATGGACGTTGTTTCAGATTCTCGAGAACTACATCCGACGCCGGCAGAATGAAGCCAGCTACATGGAAGTCAATTCACCGCAGCTCATGGACTCCTCGCTTTGGGTCGCTTCCGGTCACATGGAAAAATATCGCGACATGATGTTCCTGACAGAGCATCATGAGGATGACGCGCGAACATATGTCATCAAACCGATGAACTGCCCGGGCCACATCCAGATTTTCAAAAATGGTCTCAAATCCTATCGTGACCTGCCGCTGAAAATCGCCGAGTTCGGCAAAGTACATCGTTTCGAGCCCTCGGGCGCGCTGCACGGGCTCCTGCGCGTACGCGCATTTACCCAGGATGATGCCCACGTATTCATTACCGAAGCTCAAATTGCCGAGGAGAGTCTGCGGATCAACGATCTCATTCTCTCGATCTATGAGGACTTCGGCTTTTCCGATGTAACCATCAAGTTCTCCGATCGGCCGGAGCAGCGCATCGGCGACGACGCAGTCTGGGAAAAGGCTGAATCTGCCCTGATGGCGGCTTTGCAAGCGTCCGGCCGACCCTGGACGCTCAACAAGGGCGAAGGCGCGTTCTACGGTCCGAAGCTCGAATACGTGTTGCGCGATGCCATCGGCAGGGATTGGCAGTGCGGCACCGTGCAGGTTGATCTTAATCTTCCAGGCAGGCTCGGAGCTTTTTACATCGACGAGCACTCCACGAAGGTCACCCCGGTAATGCTGCACCGCGC
>DATBYX010000048.1:0-5628 GCA_036513475.1 Xanthobacteraceae bacterium
CGCCCCAGTCCTGCGCGCTCGGTGATCGAGTCCCTCGGCGCGCTTGGTTTCAGCGGCGCGGTCTATCCGGTCAATCCCAAATATCAGAGCGTGCTCAACCACGTCTGCTATCCGAGCCTCACGGAGCTGCCGGAGGCCCCCGACGTCGTCGTATTCAGCATTCGCAAGCCGCTCATTCCGGAGCAGGTGCGCCTCGCCGCCAAGCGCGGTGCGCGCGCCGCGGTGATCTACGACAGCGGCTTCGCCGAGCTTGGCGCCGACGGCGCGCGGCTGCAGGACGAGATCGCCGGCCTCTGCCGCGACGCGGGCATGCCGGTGTGCGGGCCCAACTGCATGGGCATTCTCAATCCAACGGCGCGCGTGACCACCTACAAACAGACCGTCATGAAGCCGGAGGAGCTTGCGGGCAACGTCGGCTTCGTCTCCCAGAGCGGCTCGGTCTGCATTGCCATCCTTTCCGATTTGCGTCGCTTCGGCATCAGCCTCTCGGTCTCGGCCGGCAATGAGGCCGTCACCCGCACCGTCGATTACATCGAGTATCTCATCGACGACCCCGCAACGGCCGTCATCGCGACCTTCACCGAGACGGTGCGCGAGCCGGAACGCTACGTCGCCGCGCTCGATCGCGCGGCCGCGGTGGGCAAGCCGGTGGTGGTGCTGAAAGTCGGACGCAGCGAGCGCACGCAGCGCGCCATCATCAGCCATACCGGGGGGCTCGCGGGCTCGTCGCGCGTGTTCTCGGAAGTTCTGCGCGCGCACCGCGCCATCGAGGTGAGCGATCTCGACGAGCTGACCGAAGTGCTGGCGGTCTGCCAGGGCAGGCGCTGGCCACGAAACCCGGGTATTTCCGTCATCAGCGGCTCCGGCGGCCTGGCCGAGCTCATTCTCGACAACGCAACCGCTGCCGGATTGGAGCTGCCTCCGCTTTCATACGCGGAGCGCGCCGAAGCAGAAAGAGTAATCGGCCGCATCACCGGGGACGGTAATCCATTTGATGCCTGGGGGAACGGCGACTACGCGGTCAACCTGCCCCATGCCATGTCGGTCGTGGATGGGAGCGAGCGCATTGCCGCCATCGTCTACTGCGCGGATACGAGCAATGACGGGCACATCGGTCATCCCGGCCGTGTGCTCGACAACGTCAAGATGCTCGCCGCTGCGGCCGAGAAGTCGAGCAAGCCGTATTATCTCATGAGCTCGCGACCTGGGGTGATGAACCAGCAGCAGGTCAATGCCTTGCGCGAGTGCGGCCTCGTTCAGATCGGCGGGACTCGGCAGGGACTCGGCGCGATCGACCGCGTTGGACGTTACATGATGGAGCAGCCGCCGCCGCTTGCGCCGGCAGTCAAGCGACGTGCGGCGCTGCGCGACCTTCTTGCGGCAAACAGCAGCCGGCGGGTACTCAACGAGTTCGACGCGAAGCGCCTCCTCGCTGAATATGGCCTGCCGGTCACGCGCGAGCATCGTGTCGCGACCCTCGCCGAGGCCGCGACGGCCGCACGAAAGATCGGCTATCCCGTCGTCCTCAAGGGCGTATCCGACGACATACCCCACAGGACGGAGCTCGGCCTCGTTGCCGTTGCGCTTGCAGACGAAAAACGTCTCGCTGACGCATATGCAAAGCTTCGCGAGCGCATGGCGGGGATCGAGCCGCCGGCGCGCGAGGCCGCATTCCTGGTACAGGAGCTCGTAACCGACGGCATCGAGGTGTTTGCCGGAATCTCGCGCGATCCCGATTTCGGCCTGACGCTGGCGTTCGGCATGGGCGGAACCGGGATCGAGGTCACGCGCGACTTTGCATTGCGCATGCTGCCGCCGCGCGAGGGAGATGCGCAAGCGATGATCGCGGAGACGCGTGGAGCAGCGCTGCTGGGTGCCGTGCGCGGCCGGCCCGCGGCAGACATCGCAAGTCTCGCCTGCTGCCTGAAGGCGCTCGCGGATTTCGCCCAGCAGAACGCCGATCTCATCGATGAGATCGATCTCAATCCCATTATGGTGCTGCCGGAAGGCCGCGGCTGCATTGTGGCGGACGCGCTTATCATGGCCCGGGCGCATTCAAAAGCGCATGAGGCGTGATCAGGCGGTCTACATCATGTAGAGCTGATTCCGCCCGTTTGTATTCGCGTCATGCGCGGGCTTGTCCCGCGCATCCACGTCTTTGGTGCGAAAGCCAAGGCGTGGATGGCCGGGACAAGCCCGGCCATGACGACGTATGCGCCCGACAGCAGCATCCAATCGGATGAGAGCGATGTCCGGCATGGTACCGACTATTTGTAGCGTCCTTGCGACGGCAGTGATCATGGGAGCCGTCCAGGCGGAGGAGATCTATCCCGCCAGGCCCGTTCGCCTGGTCGTCGGCTTCGGCGCCGGCGGCCCAACGGACATTCCTGCGCGATTCGTGGCGGAAAAACTGGGAGAGGCGCTCGGGCAGCGCGTCATCGTGGAGAACAAGCCGGCTGCGGCCGGGATGATTGCGACCCGCGACGTGCTGGCGCAGCCGCGGGACGGCTACACCCTGCTGCTCTGCACGCATTTTGAGGCGATCAATTCGGCCGTGTACCGGAACGCACAGTTCAAGCTTGACGATCTCGCGCCGATCTCGCTCATCGCTAAATATTATTACGGTCTTGCGCTCGCGAACTCAGTTCCCGCCGCCGATTTTGAATCGTTCGTGCGGTACGCGAAATCGCATCCCGGCGAAGTAAGCTATGCCACGATCGGCGCCGGCTCGGCGCAGGAGATCCTCGCGCGGCAACTCGAGAAGATCACAAGGATCAGCATGAACCGTGTTCCGTTCCGCGGCGGCGCTCAGGTCGTGCAGGAGCTGGTTGCCGGGCGCGTGCACTTCTATGTCTCGCCGACGCTCGCGATTGTACCGCAATACGAAGCTGGCGAGCTCAAGATCCTGGCCGTATCCGCGCCCGAGCGACTGAAGAATCTCGACGCGGTTCCAACGCTCAGGGAGAAAGGCGTGGACTTCGTGCGGTTCGGCTGGCTCGGCATCTGCGCAGGCGCCGGGACGCCGCAATCGGTCATCGCGCTGTTGCACCGTCACATCGTCGAGATCGTCGCTATGCCGGAATATCGCGGTCTGATCGAGAAGGCCGGCTCCATCCCGGTCTCATCCACTCCCGCGGAATTGCAGCAGGTCATCGCCTCCACCCGCGACGAGGTGCAATCGAGCATCCGCGAGCTCGGCATGCAGCAGGAGTAGCGACCCCTCCCACCTGATTTACACGCCATGCGGGAGTTCTCTTGCGCGAGAAAAGGATTTCCGCCATTCCGGACTGAGACAAGTCGCCGCGGCCTGATCTCCGGGAAGGCCATCTCATAGCGCCGATTGCCACTCACTCCGAGGAGCACCCCATGGCCGTCGCCGAACAGAGCCCGCTCCAGAAGGGCTCGTATCAGCCCGTAACCTGGAACTTCAAGCTGATCGCGCAGCATGCGCTCGACGGATTCGGCGGCATGGGGGAGGGTATGTCGATTCAGATCGCGCCCGACGGTCGGCGCATTCTCTGGCTCGCCCATGAGAGCGCGCCGAAGAATTTCACCGCGGTCGATGTCTCCGATCCGCGCAAGCCGAAAGTGGTGATACAAACGAATCTGCGGCAATCCCATGTGCGCTCGAACTCACTCGAGACCTGCGGAAATCTGATGGCTGTTGCCTATCAGACGCAGAAGAAGGGATTACAGCCGGCCGGCTTCGAGCTGTTCGATATTTCCGTGCCGGAGAAGCCGAAGTCGATCTCGTTCTTCGACTGCTCGGGGCCGACGTCGCGCGGCGTGCATCAGCTCTGGTTTTGCGACGGCGAGTACGTGCACACCGCTTCCGGCGCGCCGGACTTCACCCCGACCCATCCGCTGGACGACCAGTTCTATCGCTGCATCGACGTGCGCAATCCATCGAAGCCGGTAGAGATCGGCCGGTGGTGGATGCCCGGCACGCGCCAAGGAGACAACGTGATGCCGCCGCCGCGCCACCCGCTGGACAAAGGCCACCGCGCGCACAACACCAACGTCTACCCGCAGCGGCCGGACCGCTGCTACCTTGCTTACATCGACGGCGGCATGTTTGTCCTCGACATCGCGGACAAGGCCAATCCGAAGAAGGTGTCGCAGTGGACCAATTCGCCGCCCTATACCGGATTCATGCACACGGTCGTGCCGTTGTTCGATCGTGGCCTCATGCTGGTCACCGACGAGTCCACGGAAAACAACGCGAAGGATTGGCCGAAGCTCATTTGGGTGCTGGACGCGCGCGAGGAAAGCAATCTGGTTCCGATCGCCACCTGCCCCATGCCGGATCACAAGCCCTTTGCCGCCGCCGGCCGTTTTGGCGCGCACAACATTCATGAGAATGTGCCGGTGCCGACGGCGTGGCAGTCGGACCAGATCGTGCTCGGCACCTTCTTTAACGGCGGCTTGCGCGCCTATGACATTTCCAATGCCTACCAGCCCAGGGAGGTCGGTGTGTTCGTGCCCCCGGCCCCGCCCATGGCGCCGACCGGCACCATCCAACTCAACGACGTGCTCGTGGACGAGCGCGAGATCGTCTACACCGTCGATCGCCACATCGGCGGCCTCTACATCCTGGAGATGGATTTTTGAGCCCGTGTCCCGGGCGTAGCGCAGCATGAGCAGCCCACCCACATTTATCTGCGCACGTCCTCCTGCGCTGCTCATGATGCGCTGCAGACCCGGGACCTTACCAAGCTCCGGCCCCGGCGCCGCTCCGAGTTTGTGGCGGTCCCGGACCAGCGGTGCACCGCTGCGCACCATTTGCGGCGGAGATCGGATAAACTCTGTGCGCGCGCAGCGCTGCACCGCATCCGGGACACGCAGTTCCAGCTGATGCTCGACATCTTCCCTTCCCGCGAGGCGGGGCGGTTCGGACGAAGGCTCAAGCGCGCACGCGGCGCGCGCATTCCCGTGACCATCGTCACGGGATTTCTTGGCGCGGGAAAGACGACGCTGGTGCGGCGCTTCCTGAGCACTCCGGAGGGCCAGGGCACTGCCGTGGTCATCAACGAGTTCGGCAGCGTCGGGATAGATGATGCGCTTGTGCGCGGTAGCAGCGATCAGGTCTCGCTCCTCGGCAACGGCTGCCTCTGCTGCGTTACCCGATCCGATCTGCAGATCGCGCTGCGTGGGCTTGTAGCCGAGCGCGAGCAGGGGCGCGTGCCGCCCTTCCAGCGTATCCTGATCGAGTCCAGCGGTCTTGCCGATCCCGCCCCCATCTTGCAGACCTTCGCGACCGATCGTGCGCTCGGCGGCGAGTTTCACCTCGAAGTGCTCCTGGCCATGATCGATGCCGTGGCCGGTCTCGATACGCTTGCCTGGTCGGCGGAAGCGCGAAAGCAAGTGATCCTCGCGGATCGGCTGGTGGTGTCGAAGGCGGATCTTGTCTCATCACATGAGATCGATCGACTGATCGAACGCCTGCGTCGGCTCAATGCGCGCGCTGCGACTCATGTCGCCCTCGCGGGCGATCTCGATCCGCACTGCCTGCTTGCGGCAGAGGCCGGCGAGCCTGTGCCGCGTTCCGGCTTTGTCGCTGAAGCCGAGCACAGTGACGGGATCATCAGCTTTGTCCTCACCGATGCCGCTCCGCTTGCCTGGGATGTA
>DATBYX010000049.1:0-2047 GCA_036513475.1 Xanthobacteraceae bacterium
GGACGTCCCCCGATCAGCGGTTCGTCCGTACGCCCTTGGCGATTGGTCACCACTCTTTTTAGAACGAGCTGCTCCTCTCCGCTCACGAGCTCGACGAACTCAGTCACGAGGCCGCTTGCGGGCTGGCCGTGATGGGTATCGAGGACATGGGTGGACAGATGCCCGTGCACCGGGAGCCTCTCGCCACCCTCGATACGCTCATCGAGACGCAGCGCCGCAATCCGGAAGATCTCGGTAATCGCGACCTCCTGCTCGACCCCCGAGCTGTTCTCCAAACGGCGTTCAAAGTTGCGCAGGATCGAGGCCTTGCCGTGCCGGCGCACGCATATGATGAACGGCATCGCGAACTTCTGCCGATACGCATCGTTGAGCGCATGGACACGCGCGAATTCCTCCTCCGACAGCCGGTCGAGGCCTGCGCTCGCCTGCTCCGCCTTGGAAGCATTCGTCATCGTGCCAGCCCGCGCCGCCTTTCCCGCGAGGTCGGGATGGCCTCGAATCAGCGCGGCGCGTTGCTCGGACGGCGCTGCACGTACGGCCGCCATCATGGCCGCATGCAGGGCAGGGATCGAAGCGAACGGGCGTTGATGGAGCGCGGACAGCGCGACCCATGGCGCATGCTCATAGATGTCGCCAAGAGCAGCAACAAAGGCCTTCTCGTCCGCCGTGTTCAGGGTTGCAAGCGAAACTGGGGGCATCAGCGGCGTGACCGATCACATACCCTGCTATCCAACTACATGCGCCTGCGCGGCGAGCGCGCGATGCTCGCGGTGCCAGTGGCGGGCGATGTCGAGCCTGCGCGCGATCCAAACACTATCGCGTTGGGCGAGATAATCCAGAAACCGAATGAGTGCAGCCACCCTCCCCGGCCGGCCCACCAAGCGGCAATGCAGACCGACCGACATCATTTTGGGGGCCCGCCCGCCTTCGGCCCAGAGCACGTCGAAGGCATCCCGCAGATAAGAGAAGAACTCATCGCCGTGACCGAAGCCCTGCGCATTGATGAAGCGCATGTCATTGGCATCGAGCGTATAGGGGATGATCAGATGCGGCTCCTTGGGTCCGCGCACCCAAAAGGGCAAGTCGTCGGCATAGGAATCCGAGGAATAGAGAAAGCCGCCCTCGTCCAGAACGGCCTTCAGGGTATTGACCGTATTTCGCCCCGTGTACCAGCCGAGCGGGCGCTCGCCGGTTACTTCGGTGTGGATGCGAACCGCCTCAGCGAGCTGAGCGCGCTCGTCCGCCTCGGACACGTCCTTGTAGTCGATCCATTTGAGACCATGGCTGGCGATCTCCCATTGCGCCTCGCGCATGGCCGCGACCGCTTGCGGATTTCGCGCAAGCGCGGTCGCGACGGCGAAAACCGTCACCGGCATCTTTCGCTCGGTGAAAATGCGCCAAAGCCGCCAGAAACCTGCCCGCGACCCATATTCGTACATGGATTCCACATTCAGGTGGCGCTGCCCGGGCCAGGGTTGCGCGCCGAGAACATCGGAGAGGAAGGCCTCCGACGTGGAGTCACCATGGAGCGTGTTACGCTCCCCGCCCTCCTCGTAGTTCACCACGAACTGCACGCAGATGCGCGCGCCTCCCGGCCAGCGCGGGTCGGGAGGATCGCGGCCATAGCCTATGAGGTCGCGCGGATACCGGGAGGAGTTCGGCTGCGGCGTCACGTCGTTACCTTGCGGGCGCGCCGGCCGCGATCCAGGCGCCGATGATCTGGCGCTCCCGATCGGTGATTTGCGTAATGTTGCCCGGCGGCATGGCACTGGAGCGAACGGCATTGATCTCGATGAGGTGTGCACGACGCCTAATGTCTTCGGGACCGTCGAGCAGGACGTCCTTGGGCGCGGCGGAGATCCCTGGCCAAACCGGTGCACTCATGTGGCACATGCTGCAGCGGGACAAAATAATGTCATGCACTTCAGCAACATTGATGCTCTGCGGCTGCGCCAGCATCGAGCCCTGCCTGGGGCCGGCGGCAGAGAGCCACGCCACCGCGATCATGCCCGCAGCTGCCACGCCCCAGGTCCACCATGGGCTGCCC
>DATBYX010000050.1:0-2514 GCA_036513475.1 Xanthobacteraceae bacterium
ATACGCTCGGGTTGCTGCGCGCTCGCGACGAGGGGCCATGCGGCCGCCGAAGCACCAATTGCTTTGATGAAATCGCGTCGTTGCATGCCTTCCCCAAGCTCAGGACCACGCCAAGTCTGGCTTTCAACTTAGGCCATCAAAGCAGGAATTTGCGACCAGCGATATGGGGCGCAAAAATGGTCAATTTGCGCTGCAGAAATTCTGAACCGCGCATGTCGGCTCGGGGTCATTCACGCCGGACTGATGCGCCCGACGGGCTCGTGGCATGTCCGCTGCACCTCCGATAGCTCCCGAAATTGTGCATTGCAGCGATTCGACGAAAAGTGCCAGAACCGGACTAATGCACCGCAGCAAGCGCCGTTTGCATTAGACGACTTAAGCGCCTCACTCGAAGACCTCATCTGCTCTCATCAGCATTGCTGGTGGTATTGTCAGACCAAGTGTTTCCAATGTCTTTTTGTTGATCACGAGACGGAAGCGAGTTGGCAGCTCGAATGGGAGATCGGCCGGCTGTGCTCCTCTTAAGATCCGGTCGGCAAGGTCCGCCGCGCGATCGTAGACTTCACGCATGTCTGGACCGTAAGACATCAGCCCGCCGTCACGGACCAGGAAATCATACTCGTAAATTGCAGGCAGCTTCTGTTGTTCAGCGAACTCAAAGACCCGCTTGCGGTTGAGAACCATTAGAGCATCCGCCACCATCAGGATGGCATCAGGACGGTCGCGTACCATCGCGGCAAAGGCGGCGACGAAGTCCTCCGGCTCACGCACGCCAAGCGGCTGTATTTCAAAGCCCAGCGTCCGTGCCGCCGCGTCAGCCGATCTGTAGCGCAATGTCATCCCAAGATCGTCTGCATTCCAGCGCATCGCAATTTTGCGCAAGCTTGGAAACGTGTCTTTGAGCACCTCCAGCCGCTTGGCCGAAAGCTCCGCTGCAACTTCGCCGATGCCAGTGATGTTGCCGCCGGGTCGCGCCAGGCTATCAATCAGGCCTGTCGCAACCGGATCGGCACCTGTAATCGCAACCACAGGGACGTTGGAGCGGTCTTTAACGACACGAGCCGCAGCGTAGGCGTTCGTGATTATTAGCTCCGCGTGGCTCTTGAGTTCATCAACGATGTGCGGCAGTCGGTCCGGGTGTGCTTCAGCTGCCCGCCGCTCGAAAACCAGAGAGCGTCCGACAACATAGCCGCGCTTGGAAAATCCGGCAGTAAGCCCGACAACGATGTCGCTTGTGTCGGTGAACGGCGCTCCAGAGCTCAGCAATCCGACTCGGCGAGCCTTGGCTGCCGTTTGGGAGAGCACCGCGCCGGCCAGAAATGGCATCGACGCGAGGACCACGATGACAGACCTTCGCAACATCGCTTCCACTGTAGTTGCCTTTGGCTGCTACGGAAAAGGAATATAGCTCTTGAGACCGAGTCTGAGCGCGTCTACAATATTGCCAGAGTCATTCAGCGACCGGCTGCTGAGGAATCCAACCACCGGCATCGCCACCTGCTGCGCGCGCGCCGCGACGGGCCATGCGGCCACCGCGCCGCCAAGAAGGCTAGTGAACTCACGTCGCCGCATATCCGCACCCAAGCTCAGGGGCCAGCATTGTATCGGCTCCGAAGAGTACTTTGATAGGGCTCAACCGGGGCATCAAAATCATTGCCGCAGTGCGCAGCCAATGTCGCTGATGGATCATAAGCCTCGGAGGCGATCGGGGCCGGGGGCCAGTCTATGTCCGCAGTACCTCCAATCGCGTCCGAACCTTCGCACCGCAGGAATGCTGCACCGCAGCGGGCAGCGCCGAACTTGCCAACAGTCCCGCGCGATGGTGAAACTCAATCAGATGGTCTCAATTCCTGACGCAACCATCGGAGCGAGGGCATGGTGAAAAAGCAGGGGGCCAAGCGCCGGCCGTGGAACAAGGGCCTTGAGGTTGGGAAAAAGGGCGCGTTCACGCCAGCTCAAGTGAAGCGAATTCGACAGGTTCTCATGGCCCATGGGGCGTCCGGGCTCAGGGACCTAGCTTTGTTCCAGGTGGCGATCACACCATGCTGCATGGGTCGGACCCATTCAATCTCACAGTCAAGGAAGTTCAGCTTCCCAACGGTAAAATTCGTTCAGTTATCAAAGTCGCGCGCAGGGGCGGAATGCCGCCGGTCCGATGCGCCTTTTCCAAAACGACAGCCAGCGCACTTGGAAAATGGATCGCCGTGTCTCGCAAGAAGCGTGCAGATTACCTTTTCCCAGGCCGGGGCACCAGTTCTCCTCGTCCGATGGGGGTTCGACACATGAACCGTCTGCTGAAATTCTGGATTGCCGAGGCGGGGCTTGATCCCAAGAACTACGGCAACGAATCCTTACGACGGACAAAGGCTCTCCACATTTTGAAAGGCACCGGCGATTTGGAGATGGTTCGGATGCTCCTAGGTCACGCGAAGATCGAATCAACGGCGAGGTTCCTGCGCGTGCCCACAACGTCCGACCCAATCCCTGTTAGTCGAGCATTCGACATCTGACGCT